>NZ_JAMFKZ010000018.1:0-61107 GCF_023488045.1 Acinetobacter sp. ANC5681 | reverse complement strand
CAAATCAAATGGCAGAAGACTTTTATCGGTTAGCTGCCTAGAATCTCCCAAGTGAAAGTCTCCTGCTAATTCAGCACACATCAGTGATCCTAGCCAAAATAATGTACACATAATCCCTCTAAAGCTAACGTAATGCTAACTTTGGAGATGTAAAAATGGCTAAATGCTTTTTTAACGAATAACTGTATTCAAAGTATGTCACGCAGTCTTGCGCAGAGCACTGCTCATGTTGGGATAATGCAGTGACAGAAAGCTTTTATCATACATTGAAAGGTCATGTGATACATGGTAGTGCGTTTGCCACTCGAAAAGAGGTGAATACTGTCTTGTTTGACTATATTGAGATTTATTACAATCGGGTCAAAAGGCATTCCGCAAACGGCTGGTTAACCCTAGAAGCCTTTAAACAGAAACATTAATTAGGTGTGGCTTATTCAACCATAGATAAAGCACATGTGTACTTTCTGATTCCTTATCTTAGTTTATTGCAAAAATTTTTTAGATACTCAACCGATAAGAATAAAACTGCATTATCTACACATTTTAAGGTTTCATAGAAAATTTTGGGAAATTAGGTTTAAAGGTTTTTCTATTTGAATACTCTAAGGCTTTAGTATTGAAAAAAGCAAAGCCTTAAAACTTAGTTCACATTAGATTTGAGCATCTTTAACAGGTAAATAGTTTTTAAAATCATATCCTGACGGTGCTTGATAAATTCTCAAACCAAATTCAGGAATAATTGCAATTAAATGATCGAAGATATCAGATTGAATTGCTTCGTAAGATGCCCATGCTGTCGTATTTGTAAATGCATAAATTTCTAAAGGTAGACCATCACTAGTGGGTTGTAGTTGACGAACTAAAATAGTTTGATTCTGCGCAATACCTTGATGTTGGCGTAAATAGAACTCTACATAAGCACGGAATGTTCCCACATTGGTTAAACGACGTTGGTTGCATTCTGATTGATTGCTTAAATGATCATTAAACTTATTAATTTCATCTTGTTTTGCATCAAGATAATGGTCTAAAAGTAAAAAGTCTTTTAATTTTCGCTGTTCACTATCAGTCATAAAGTGAACACTACTTTGATCAAGAAATATCGAACGTTTAATACGACGGCAGCCTGAATTACTCATACCACGCCAGTTTCTAAATGTATCAGTGACAAGTTTGTTGGTCGGAATGGTGGTCAATGTTTTATCGAAATTTTGTACGGTCACTGTATGCAGAGATATATCAATCACATCGCCATCCGCATTTAAAGAGGGCATCTCAATCCAGTCTCCAATGCGAACCATATCATAAGAGGCAATTTGTACACTTGCGACTAAAGAGAGGATCGTATTTTGGAAGACCAGCATGAGAACTGCTGCCATTGCACCGAAGCCTGCGAGTAAAGTAAACACATCTTTTTTAAGAAAAGTACCTAAAATCATAAGACCACAGACAACGAATAAAATCAGTTTGATCAGCTGTAAATAACCTTTGATGGGTTTATTTCTCGATTTTGGATTGCGTTGATACACTAAGTTAAAAATATTCAGTGCTTCACTAATTGATAAAGCAAGCGTGAGAAAAATAAATGCCTGCGCTCCCATTTGTATTAATGTAATTACTTTTAATGGAAGATGGGGAACTGCACTGATTCCGTTCATGATGACTATCGCAGGAACGATATTTGCAAATCGACGTGTAACGCTGTGTTGGGCAAAAATTGATTGATGAGGTGACTTAAGCTTAGTAATGATATGGCGGATACCACGTACAATAATTCTTTTGGCAATAAAATTTGCTAAAGCCGCTAGAAAAATCAAAATTGCGAATGAAATGAGCATTTCTAACCAAGGGTATTGGCTTAATTCACTTCTAATTTCGCTAATAAAACTTAAATAATTCAAATCAAAACACCTTACAATTTCACTTTGTTAATTGTAAGGTGTTAAAAGATATTATGATGAGTTGATCACATTTTGAATACGATCTGTAAGATTGTATTACATTAATGAGGTGTGATTTACCACATTAAATCATCTGGAATAACATAAGCCGCGTATGGATCTTCTTCATCAGTTGCTTGATCATTTTTCTCAGTATTATTGTTAACCAGAATAAATCCTTGCATTTTCTGATCAATTTTTTCTGCAAGAGCTTTGGGGAGATAAGCATATTTATCTTGATCTTTAGCAATAACTAAAGAACCCGTCACTAACGCATTATAAACTTGTTGTGAAAGATAAACCTTTTTAATTTTCCCCTCATCAATGAATTGATAGGTAACATCACCCTCTGTCTGTAAAATTTTATGTTGCTTGATCATTTGAATAATTGAAGCTTTAAGCGCCTTTTCTTCTAAAACCTTTTGTTTTTCTAAATTCAGTGCTTGGTCTTTGGCTAATTTCTCTTGATTCACTCGATCGATTTCAGCTTTTAATGAGGCATCATCATGTTGTCCAGTGCGTTGCTCATGTTGCACCTGTTTGGTTAATTTCTTGGCTTTTTTATTGTCGACCAAACCCGCTTTGAGTAACTGAGCTTGTAATGCATTTTTAACCATAATTCAATCCGAATTCGAGTTTGATGAAGAGCGAAAGTAAATTACCCAGTAAGCTATACTCATGGTCAGACTTAAACTTGCTGGTATTAGAAAAGTTTGTAATTTTAAATAAGGATAAAGCAAACTCGCAATAAGCCCACCGATAAAAAATCCTAGAAAGATGAGCAAGTGTAAAAAAATACGCCTATTTTCTATTTTTAGACCACGAACTTTATAACCTAAGGTTAAACCAATATCCGTTAAAACGCCTGATAAATGTGTTGTACGGATAATTGCACCTTTATAGTGACTGACCATCGCATTTTGTACGCCCATGGCGACACATGCCCACAACAAACCATAGCGCGGGAAGTAAGGTAACAAAAGCCAAGTTAAAAATAGAAATGCAGCAACTAAACTAAGTGGGAAACCGTAATGATGGCCAAAAGAGACATTGCTATCCCCAAGAATGAGACCGCTGTAAAACGATCCAATCATGAAGCATAAAACTACTAAACTGAGATAAATAAAATGCTCTGGTTGCCATTGTAGCAAACTCATTGCCAGCATGCTGACGTTGCCAGTCATGTGTGAAACTGATTGATGTAGAACAGTAAATAGCCCCAATACGTTAACCATACCAGCATTTAGTGCGAGTAAAAAAGCACCAAGTTGAATCCAGTTTGGTAAACGCTGTAAGGGCATAACAATCTACTAGTTTTTTCGGTTTCGGAAATCTACAGCAGCAGTAAATAAAACGTCAGTTGACGAATTCAGCGCAGTTTCAGTCGAATCCTGTAATACACTGATAATCATACCAATCGCAACTACTTGCATCGCAATTTCAGATGATATACCAAATAAACTACAAGCAACAGGGATAAGCAGTAATGAGCCACCTGCAACACCTGATGCACCACATGCTGAAACGGTTGCAACGACTGAAAGGATAATCATCGTGCTTAAATCAACATGAATGTCTAATGTATGAACAGTAGCAAGCGTTAATACTGTAATTGTAACCGCTGCACCTGCCATGTTGACTGTTGCTCCAAGTGGAATAGATACACTTGCGGTTGCTTCGTTTACACCTAAGCGTCGTGCTAAATCTAGATTCACAGGAATATTGGCAGCAGAACTACGCGTGAAAAATGCTGTGATTCCACTTTCTTTTAAACATTTGAACACTAATGGATAAGGGTTTGCTCGCATCGTCAATGCGACTAGGATTGGATTAATCACTAATGCAACAAAAAGCATTGTTCCAATTAGTACAATTAACAAATGTGCATAGCTAGATAAAGTTGCTAAACCTGCGTCCGCAAAAGTGACTGCGACTAAGCCAAAAATTCCCACGGGGGCAAAACTAATCACGGTGTGAATAATTTTATTCACTGCATCAGCTACATCAGTAAGCACTTGTTTCGTAGTCTCAGAACTATGACGTAATGCTAAACCTAAGCCGATTGCCCAGGCCAAAATACCAATAAAGTTGGCTTCACTAATCGCTTGTACAGGATTGGCAATAAAGCTTAATAATAAGTTCTTTAAAATTTCAGCCAAACTACCGGGTGCTTGTAGAGCTGGTTGAGTTGATAAATTAAGAAATAGCTGACTTGGGAAGGCAATACTTGCTACAACAGCACTAAATGCTGCGAGTAGCATTCCAACCACATACAAAATCATAACAGGTTTTAAGTTTGAGTTTTGCCCAACTTTGAAATTAGCAATCGAAGCAAGCACTAAAACAAAAACAAGAATCGGGGCAACCGACTTTAATGCTTTAATAAACAATTCACCTAATAAACTCAAATAAGGTGTAAAGTTAGGAAAAAGCAAAGCTACGCCAATCCCTAAAAAAATAGCAATAATAATTTTGCTGACTAAGCTCAAGCGAGACAATACATTAAACATATAAAAGCCTTATAAACCTATATGTGGTTTAAGGTTAAACAAGCGCCGTATTCTATACCTAAGCACTGTATTTTTTTAAATTTTTTTGATGAACGAATTACTTTAAAAATACCATAAAAATTAAAATAATGTTTTTAAAAGTATTTTATTTAAAAATACAGAATCTTTTTGTGTAAAAAAAGATCTTATCTCTATAGTTTTACTAAAAAACTATAAGTAAAAAGTCAGTATTCTTCTATCTAGTGCTTAAAATTTAGATTGATAACTTATTGATAATTCTAGGAACAATAAATCATTTTATCTCAAAAATTATTGTACAAATGAGTGGTTTTTAAAGAATTTGGTCTTATCCATATAATTATTGCATTAAGCAAATAGCGATTAATACAAATAGAGAAGGGACTTATTTAGTCCCTTCTTTCTCTTACTTGAAAAAATATCCTGTTTCAGGTGAGCTTGCATTGGCCATACGCTTACGTGGCATACGACCTGCTAAAAATGCTTCACGACCTGCTTCAACCGCTTTCTTCATCGCAGAAGCCATCAAAATTGGATTTTGAGCAGCGGCAATCGCTGTATTCATTAATACGCCGTCGCAACCCAATTCCATTGCAATTGCAGCATCACTGGCAGTACCCACACCTGCATCCACTAAAACAGGGACTTTGGCATTTTCTTTGATGATGGAAATAGTATGTGGATTCAAAATACCAAGACCAGAACCGATCAAGCTACCTAAAGGCATGATGGCAACACAGCCCATACTTTCAAGTTCTTGCGCAACAATAGGGTCATCTGAGGTATAGACCATGATTTCAAAGCCATCATCAATCAAGGTTTGCGCTGCTTTAAGCGTTGCAGTGACATTAGGATATAAAGTTTTTTCATCACCAAGGACTTCTAACTTCACCAAATTGTGACCATCAAGCAGTTCACGAGCTAGCATACAAGTCCGAATCGCGCTATCTGTATCAAAGCAACCTGCGGTATTTGGCAGGATTGTGTATTTCTCAGGTGGAATCACAGAAAGTAGATTTGGTTGATCGGCATGCTGACCGATATTTACACGGCGAATTGCCACCGTCACAATCTCAGCACCACTGGCTTGAATGGCTAAATCAGTTTCATTGAGATCTTTATATTTACCAGTTCCGACCAATAAACGAGATTGGAAAGTACGAGAACCAATAATTAAAGGGGAATCTTGCATGGGCTTACTCCATTTTTAGCCGATTATCCGCCACCAACAGCTTGAATAATTTCAATACGATCTTCAGGAGCAATTTTCGTTTGCTCAAGTCTACTTTTCGGAATAATCTGTTGGTTCTTCTCTACAGCAAAACGTTTGCCTTCTAAGGCTAAATTCTGAATCAATTGCTGTAGGTTTTCACAAGACGTGTCGATTGACTCGCCATTTAAATAGATGTGCATGATTAATCCTTATTTCGCATGCTTGATTGCTTGCCATGCGAGTAACAGCCAGCCCGCTATCATAAACGCACCGCCAATCGGTGTAATCGCACCTAAAATACGCGGTAGTCCGAGCGCCATAATGTACAACGAACCGCAGAAAAAGATGATACCAATTTGGATCAAAATAAAAGGAATTTTTATTGGAAATGTTGCTGTGGTTTTATGCAGGACGCCTAAGATAAGCAAACCAATTGCATGATAGAAAAAGTATTGAGTTGCTGTACCCCACCAAGCGAGTTGTTCTAGGGTTGCAAAAGATTTGAGTCCATGAGCACCAAAAGCACCCAACATAACTGCAAGTGCAAGATTAAGCGCCGAGATAGCTATCCACATAATGATAATGGAACTGGAAATTTGATGAACAAACTTAACATATTCGGGTGCTTAAACAAAGCCAGATAAAACAAAAGGGCATTAAAGCCCTTGTGTTTGATTCGATTTTAGCTTGCAGACATGGCAGTTTTGATTTTTTCCATTGCATTCTTTTCAAGCTGTCTAATACGTTCTGCTGAAACGTTATATTCTGCAGCCAGTTCATGCAAAGTCGATTTATCATCATCTAACCAACGACGTTGCAAGATATTACGAGAGCGATCATCAAGCTGTTCCATGGCCTCATGTAAGGCAGAACTACTTTGCTCTTCATAATCTTCTTCTTCAATCAGTCGAGCTGGGTCGTATCGATTATCTTCAAGATAAAGTGCAGGAGCTGTATGTGGGGTATCGTCATCATCATCACCTTGAGCTTCAAAAGCAGCATCATAAGCGGTTAGGCGACCTTCCATTTCGAGCACTTGCTCTGGTGTCACATTCAAATCATTGGCAATTGATTTCGCTTCTTCTAATGTGAGTCGTTTGCTTGATTTTTTAAGACTACGTAAATTAAAGAATAATTTACGTTGTGCTTTGGTCGTTGCGATTTTGACAATACGCCAGTTACGAATCACATATTCATGAATTTCAGCTTTAATCCAGTGCACTGCAAAAGAAACTAAGCGAACACCCATATTTGGATCGAAGCGTTTGACCGCTTTCATTAATCCAAGGTTACCTTCTTGAATAAGATCGCCTTGTGGCAATCCGTAACCTGCATAGCTACGTGCAATATGTACGACAAAACGTAGGTGTGACATTACCAATAGTTTGGCAGCATCAAGATCTTGGTCATAATAATAACGTTCAGCAAGTTCTTTTTCTTGCTCGGCCGTTAGAATTGGAATTTGATTGACAGTACTGATATATGCACCAAGATTTACACCTGGCGCAGACAATGACAGGGGCATCAATTGATTGCTGCTGTCAGTAGTCATGGAGTCTCCTTATAGGATGGTATTTAAGTCAACAATTTCATCTTAATGCGAATGTTCTTCATCACTAAGGAAATTTGAGTATAAAAATGTAAAGTTATCTAGTTTATCTTTAGCTAGAGTTTATCAAAGAATTACATAGATTCAATTAAATAGTGAAACTCATTCTCTGAAATTTTTTGTGTCTGGCATTGAAGTTGCTGGATTTGGCAATATCGTGTTACATCAATTTCACTGTGTGGATCGGATGATTTCAATAAATACTGTTTAGATCCTTCAGCTTTTTTTAAAGCACGTTTCAACATCAATAGTGGCATTGGACAGGGTTGCCCAAGTGCATCAATCACTTCAGGGCATGCGGATATTTGGGTCATAAAGTTTTAATAAATTGAGTTCGATATGATTTTAACAAATTTATATGGTGATTACTGAGGATTTACTCTGAATTATTTGGGAAGTTATATTAATTCGGTTTTTCTCTTTTGAGCTTTTAATCTTAAAAATGGTTGTGAGTGTTTTTTAAACCTAATAACTAGCTCAATAGCGTTGAATGCAAATGAATCGCTTTGATTTTCTTTTCTGATTAATTTTATCTAAAATTGTTTCTCGTTTTATGGCAATAAAGCAGTGCATTTTTATACTAAAAAAAGCACTTGAAAACTGCTAAATTATTGAAAAAAACAGATAGAAACATTGGAAATAACTCAAAATAAATCTATTAATTATCATGAACCCATGTTAAGCTCGATGCGTTTTAGGATGTATGCTATACGATAAGATCGTTAAAAAAACCTATAACAAATGGATGTAACCGGAAATTGTTGATAGTTTTACAGAATGATTACAAGCTTTGAAATTATAAATATTTTAAAACCTTGTTGGCTCTGCTGTTTGCAACACCGGAAGGTCCTTATCTTTCAATATCTGAGGATTGACTTATGACAGCTCGTGAACAAGGCGTAGTAAAGTGGTTTAATGACACTAAAGGCTTTGGTTTTATTCAACGTAATGGTGGTGATGACGTATTTGTTCATTTCCGCGCAATTATGGGTGACGGTCACCGTTCTTTACGTGACGGCCAACGCGTTGAATTCAGCGTAGTTCAAGGACAAAAAGGTTTCCAAGCTGAAAACGTTCAGCCTTTAGACTAATTTGTTGCTTTAACGCAATATAAAAACGCTCCAATGTTATTTGGGGCGTTTTTGTTTATAATGCCACTTTCTTTTGATCATTGATGGTTCGAGAGCATATATGACATCTGGTTTTGAAACCTTAAATTTACATCCGCAGTTGAAGAAGGCAATTGATGCTTTGGGTTTTACACAAATGACCCCAATTCAACAAAAGGTTTTGAAATATACATTAGCAGGGCATGATGCCATTGGTCGAGCGCAAACTGGTACAGGTAAAACAGCAGCCTTTTTGATTAGTGTGATCAATGATCTATTAAATAATCCGCTACAAGAAAAACGTTTTCGTGGCGAACCACGTGCGCTGATTCTGGCTCCTACACGTGAGTTAGCACTACAGATTGAGAGTGATGCACAAGCTTTAACAAAATTTTCAAACTTACATCTTGTTACTCTACTTGGTGGTGTGGATTTTGATAAGCAAAAGAAAATGTTGGATAGTAATTTTGTTGATATTATCGTTGCAACGCCTGGTCGTTTAATTGATTTTGTCGAGCAAAAAGAAGTTTGGTTGGATAAGATCGAATTCCTTGTGATTGATGAGGCCGATCGTTTATTAGATATGGGTTTTATTCCATCGGTAAAACGGATTGTGCGTTATTCACCCTTCAAAGAACAACGTCAAACTTTAATGTTTTCTGCAACTTTTAGCTATGATGTGCTTAATCTTGCCCGTCAGTGGCTATTTGAACCTGTAACGGTTGAAATTGAGCCTGAGCAAAAAACCAATAATGATGTGGAGCAGCGTGTTTATGTGGTTGCGAAACAAGATAAGTACAAATTATTGCAAGAAATTTTGCGTGATGAACCAATTGATAAAGTTATGATTTTCGCAAATCGTCGAGATCAGGTGCGTCGTTTATATGATCACTTAAAGCGTGATGGTTATAAAGTCGGTATGTTATCTGGTGAAATCGCTCAAGATAAACGATTGAAGATGCTCGACCAGTTCAAACAAGGTAAGCATAATATTATGATCGCAACAGACGTTGCTGGTCGTGGTATTCACGTTGACGGCGTATCGCATGTGGTGAATTTTACTTTGCCAGAGCAGTCTGATGATTATGTACATCGAATTGGTCGTACAGGTCGTGCTGGTGCTCAAGGTGTGAGTATTAGTTTCTTATCGGAAGATGATGCTTTCTATTTGCCAGAAATTGAAAAAGCGATTGGTAAAAAGTTACCTTTAACGCGTTTAGATGGATATTGTTAAGTCTAAACAAGATTTTCTGATATTCACATAACATTTAAAAAGACTAAATTTTTTCTTAATTTAGTCTTTTTTTATTTTAAAAGGCTTTCATTTGTTAAATTACACAAATGATTCATGATTTTTTCGGAAATCCAGTGATTAGTTGCTGAATTGAAGTAAATCAACATGTAGAATATGGCGCATTACCTGGGAGGATATTATGGCACTCATCTCAATGCGCCAGCTCTTGGATCACGCTGCAGAACATAACTACGGCGTACCAGCGTTTAACGTAAACAATTTAGAACAAATGCGTGCAATTATGCTCGCTGCTGATGCAACGAATTCACCTGTTATTGTGCAAGCTTCGGCAGGTGCACGTAAATATGCAGGTGCACCTTTCTTACGTCATTTGATTTTGGCAGCTATTGAAGAATGGCCACATATTCCTGTGGTAATGCACCAAGATCACGGGACGAGTCCTGATGTCTGTCAACGTTCTATTCAATTGGGCTTTAGCTCTGTGATGATGGATGGTTCATTGGGTGCTGATGGTAAGACTCCAACATCATATGACTATAATGTTGATGTTACTCGTCGTGTTGTCGCAATGGCACATGCGTGTGGTGTTTCAGTTGAAGGTGAGATTGGTTGCTTAGGTAGCCTTGAAACTGGTATGGCTGGTGAAGAAGATGGTGTTGGTGCTGAAGGTGTGCTGGATCATTCTCAGTTACTCACTTCTGTTGAAGAAGCAACTCAATTTGTCGCTGATACGAATGTAGATGCTTTGGCAATTGCTGTTGGTACTTCACATGGTGCGTACAAGTTTACTCGTCCACCTACAGGTGATATCTTGGCAATTGATCGCATTAAAGAAATTCATGCTGCGTTACCAAATACGCATCTTGTAATGCATGGTTCAAGCTCTGTACCACAAGAGTGGTTGGCTGTGATTAACCAGTATGGTGGTGATATTAAGGAAACTTACGGTGTTCCTGTTGAGCAGCTCGTGGAAGCAATCAAACATGGCGTACGTAAGATTAATATTGACACCGATTTGCGTTTAGCATCTACAGGTGCGATGCGTCGTATGATGGCTGAAAAACCAAGCGAATTTGATCCGCGTAAATTCTTTGGTGAAACAGTTGAAGCGATGAAGCAAATCTGTGTAGATCGTTATAATTCATTTGGTACATCAGGTAATGCAGATAAGATCCGCCCAATTTCTTTAGAGAAAATGGTCGATCGTTACAAATAATTAATTTGTAATATAAAAATAGCGGCAATTGCCGCTATTTTTATTTTGAATATATTTAAAATAAAACTGCCGGCGATCGCTGGCAGTTTTAACTTGGATTATTTCGGTGCTTTCGTGTCTAGATTTGCATCCTTAATTTCAACATAAGCATTAGCTCGAAGTTCACGCATCCAACCGTCTACTTCGGTATCAAACAAACGCTCACCTAAAATTTGACGAGCCATACGTTCTTGCACTTCTTTGGTCATATCTTGTTGGCGAGTATCAGTCACTTGTAAAATGTGCCAACCAAACTGACTTTGGAAAGGCTTACTGATTTGCCCAACTGGTGTTTCTTTCATGACTTGTTCAAACTCTGGCACCATAACACCAGGACTTACCCAGCCTAAACTGCCACCATCACGTGCTGAACCAGTATCATTTGAATAGGTTGCAGCGAGGGTTGCAAAATCTTCGCCCGCCTTCGCACGATTATAAAGACTATCAATCATTTGTTTTGCACGATCTAAGCTGACAACTTCAGATGGTTGAATCAAAATATGTCGAGTTTTATATTGTGATACAAGTGCTTTTTGATCATTTTGTTTGCGTTCTAAAAGTTTTAAAACATGAACGCCATCGCGGACATTGATCAGTTCTGTGGTCTGACCTGTTTGTAATGGTGTTATGCGTGCTGCAAGTTCAGTAGGAATGTCTGATAGTGCTCTGAATCCCATATCAGCACCATCAACCTTGATTGCACTGGTCGCAAGCTTGGTACTAATCGCTTTAGGATCATCACTAGTTGCTAGTGCTTGTTTGACTTCTTGTGCAACTTTTTTAACTTCTTCGCTATTTTCACCAGAAATACGCATGTGAATCACATGGACTTGTGTGCCAAGCGCAGCTTGGCCTTCTGGTGAATTTAAAAAGTTTTCAACATCATGATCACTGATTTTAATACGAGACATGACTTGTTGTTGGCGTAAGCGACCAATTGCTAAATCTTCCGCAATCCTATTGCGTAAATTTTCATAAGTATCTGGTGCAATCGCGTCCAATTTTTGTTGGAATGCTTCTAGTGTATTGGCACCTGATTGATTTGCAATTTTTAAGACTGCAGCATTTAAACTCTTTTCATCAGCTTTAATGCCAAAACGTTTGACCTGTTCTAATTGGGCTTGACGGATAATGAGCTGATCAAGCACTTGCATCTGTAAATACTGTTGGGGCGGCACAGTTTTATTTTGTGCTTTTAACTGATGTTCTGTTTCTGCAATTCCTTGTTCTAAATCACTTTTAAGAATGACACTACTATCAACTATTGCAACAACCTCATCCGTAGGTTGCGCAAAGCTTTGCATTGATGAAGAAATAAGTGTAGCGAGAACAGTCGCTTTAAAGATATGTTGGAAAGATTTTATCTTCATTAACGTTGTGTCCAAGATTGATTAATTTTGTTGAAACCTAAAACTCTATTTTCAAGAAGAGAGGCTAGCTTATTGTTGAGTGCACCTAGACCTTTAAGTGTAACCTCAGCCATAACAGCACGTTTTCTATGAACATCTGGTGAGTTTGGATCATCTAAATCATTGTAGTAAGATCTGCCATAAACTGAAATTGCCCAACAGCAAGATTCATAATTCACACCAAGTAAGTATTCTCGCATTAAACTATTATCTAAGTCATATTGAGCGTGACCCATAATACGCCAATTATCTTTTATTGGTTGTATAAACGATGCAACAGCTTGGTCGTATGAACTTTGACGATCTTGAATATTGCTACGATAGAAATAACCTACATTGTATAAGTTGCCTTTTTCTCCAGCATAGTAGGCTTGGAAGTCACGTTGAGCATTGTCGCCATTTGACATCCAAGCAGAATTTGCAGCTATGGTAAAGTTTTGATTCAATTGACTTGAAACACTTACAATTGGGCCAGTATGGCGCTGTGTGTCAAACTCATCTGGTTGCTGATTTAATGTGACACGTCGATCACTAAAATAATAGCTTTGCCCAATACTTGCTTTAATACGTTCTAAGCCCTCTGTATCTAATAGGCTATAAGTTACACCCAGAGACAAGAAGTTATTATCATCTAAGCGGTCGTGTCCATAGAATCGATAAGGGTTGAAAAGTTGATCGTAATTAATTGATGCGGTGGTGGAATCAAAGTTAGGATGATCATCTTGTTTTTTATAAGGAGAATAGGCATAAAACGCACGAGGGGAAATACTCTGCAAATATTTACCTTCTTTTTCAAAAGTAACGCCTGTTGCAAAACTAAATTGAGGTACCGCAACTGATTTTTCTAAATCATCAGATATAGAAAGATCGCGACCTTCTTTAGAGTCTTGATCATAAAAAGTATTAATGCTTCTTACAGATATTTCTGGAATTGCATAAAACCACGATGGAGTTAGGTAGTTATAGCGAACGGCAAATTGATTATAAATACGTGTACCACTTGACTCTAACGCAGAGCCATCGGTGATCGATTTCTTAAAATAAGCAGTGTCGTTATTAAACTCATATTGTAAGCCTTGAGGGTTCCCACCTACATAATTTAATAAAAACTGTGGAAGTCGTGCATAAGGCTTATCTGCATCTTTGATACTTTGATCTAGCGTTTGAAAGTCTTCAACCTTTAATTGAGCCTTAAGTCCAGGAATACCATTGCGATAATTAATTTCCCATGCGCGACGTAAGTTAAGATCTGTTCGCGTGTTTGGGTTGTTATTGAAGTCTGCGAAGTAATCTTTATCGGAAGCGTAGTTGTACTCTAAGTTAGTTGACCATTGGTTATTGATTTTCCAATCATGAAGAAAATGTAAATCACTTCGATCTTTATCTTCGTAATAGTTGTCGTTTGGTAAATATCCACCCCAAATACGTCCAGAACCAAAACTTTCAGTCATATAACGGAATTCGGCATCTAATTTTGCGCCGCGTTTGCTCATATAACTTGGTGTGAGTGTAAGATCATAATTTGGTGCAAGGTTAAGGTATACAGGTGCAGTCAGTTGGACGCCACCTTCGTTACTATAACCAAAAGTTGGACTTAATAAACCAGTGGTACGACGGTCATCAATTGGAAAATTGAAATATGGCACGGCTAAAACAGGCACGTCTTTTACATACAGTTTTGTTCCGCGAGTTACGCCACGACCAGTTGCTTGGTCAAGTTCAATTTGTTTAGCTTGGATTTTCCAAGCCGGTTTTTGTTCAGGAGGGCAAGCGGTATAACTTGCATCTTTCAATACAACTAAATTTTCATTCTGTCGTTTAATCTGACTTGCATGTCCGTGAGCATGTTGCTGTTCAGAAATATAAAAACTATTGTTCAAATCGCCTGTTTGGGTTTTTAAATTATAATTTATTGCGTCACTTTGAGTAAGTAGGCCTGATTGAGCCAGTTGTACTCGACCTTGAGCGGAGGCGTGCGTCTGAGTTGAGTCAATCGTAACTTGATCGGCACGAATTGTGCGGCCTTCTTGATCAATCACGACATTGCCTTGTAGAACAGAATCGCCAGTTGGGTTGTAATGCCCATAATCAGCGGTAATCACGGAAGTCGTTGTATTGGAATTGCTTGCCTTTGTTTCGGGGTTAATTGGTGTGACCCATGTTCCCTGACAAAAAGAAGAGCTTAAATAACGATTGTCTCGTAAATGTGCTTCTGGTGCAGATTTGTCGACATAATATTGCTGAAAAAATTTTTCACCAGGATAACTGTCTTGATCTTGGTTTTTTTGGATAGTGGCTTGCAGCTGTTTATTGTCAAGCGTAGAGACAGCATCAGCTGGAGCTGCGAAACCTGATTGGATCGAGCCGCCACACAAGAGTGTCAAAATAGCTGTTGCTAAAGGATTAAATTTAAACTGATGTTTCATTGTCTCATTAACCAGTACGCTAATTCACAATTAATTATTGTCGCATCATAGAGAAAAAGTTGATAAGTGGCTACACTTAAGCTTTCAAAATCTCAGCTAGTTTTAGATTTTATTGCAAATGAATACACAACGTGAACAATTGATACAAACTTGGCTCCAAGCCACTCTCCAATCTGATCAATTCGAGATCAATTATTTGGCTGGAGATGCAAGCTTTCGCCGTTATGCGCGAATTAAGTTACAAAACAAAACATATATGCTGATGGATGCGCCACCTGAAAAAGAAGATTGTGCACCATTTGTAAGTATTGATGAGTTTTTTGACAAAAATGGTGTGCGTGTTCCGCATATCGTCGCTAAAGACCTGACTTTGGGGTTGTTACTATTGGAAGATTTTGGTGATGTTGTTCTTTCAACCTTACTAACAGATGAAACTGTTGACCAATACTATGCACAAAGCTTTGAACAGTTGATTGAATTACAACAAATCGACGGTCTTGAACAACTGCCTGCATACTCTTATGAAAAATTAATGACAGAGATGCGTTTGCTGACAGAGTGGATGTTGCCTTCATTAGATATTCAGCCTACAGAGCAACAGTTAGAAACGATTGAACAAGCTTTTGACTTTTTAGCTGTTGAGGCGACGCATCAGCCACAAGTGATTGTGCATCGTGATTATCATAGTCGTAACTTGATGAAAATAGAAAACGAGCAAGCATTAGGCGTGATCGACTTCCAAGATGCAGTCATTGGTGCAGATACCTATGATCTGATCTCGATTACACGTGATGCTTATGTACAATGGAATGCTGAGCGTGTCTACGAATGGTTTGAGGTGTTCTATAACTTATTACCAGCTGTAGCAAAAGAAAACCGTAATTTTGAACAGTTCAAGCGAGATGCAGATTTGATGGCAATTCAACGCCATCTCAAAATTCTAGGTATCTTTGTCCGTCTGTTTGAGCGTGATGGTAAATCTGGGTACTTAAAAGACTTACCACGAGTAATGTGGTATTTGCTTGAAGAAAGCCAAGGCTATGATGAGCTGAATGAATTTATGCAGTTTATTCGTGACGTGGTCATGCCTAAATTTATTGCGAAATATGGCGATTACGAGGTTGCAGCATAATGAAAGCGATGATTCTTGCTGCAGGGCTAGGGAATCGCATGCGTCCTCTGACCTTACATACACCTAAACCTTTGCTTGAAGTAGGTGGAAAGCCACTGATTGTTTGGCATATTGAAAAGTTGCAAAAGATTGGTGTTACAGAGATTGTCATTAATACCGCTTGGTTGGGTGAAAAACTGGCAACTACTTTAGGAGATGGCTCTAAATTCGGTGTGACGATTTTGTGGTCTCATGAAGGAGAAGGGCTTGAAACCGCAGGTGGTATTATCAATGCTTTACCGTTACTGGGTGATGAACCTTTTATTTTGGTGAATGGTGATGTTTGGACCACGATGGATTTTTCGTCATTGTTAAATGTCCATTTGGGAGATAAGCAAGCACACTTAGTATTGGTTGAAAATCCACCGCAGCACCAGAAAGGTGATTTTATCTTGTCTAATAATTTGGCCCATACTTTTGAGCAGGGACAAATAGGTGAAGCCTTAACTTATAGTGGTATTGCAGTATTAGCTCCGCAGATGTTTAATGGTTTGGAAAATGGTAAAAGACCTCTAGCGCCATTGTTAAAGCAAGCGATGCAACAACAACAAGTGTCAGCTGAAAAATTACAAGGGATTTGGGTGGATGTTGGCACACCTGAACGTTTGGAGCAGCTAGATCAACAAATTAAGCAAAATAAGTTTTCGTAATAGGTTATTGTCTTATTTACCTTAAATTTATCTAAGGAAAGACAAAAAACTGAATAGATTGTGCAGTTTATCAGGTTTGAAAATGTTTAACTGCATAATCGTTCAACAAGTCCTACTGTGCCTTGCATCAGAAATGGGTATACTGCACGGCAAGTTTATCGAGATCTCGCACTGTTATGCATCCTTTTTTTCAAGAATTAAAGCAAGGTAGTCAAGCGTTAGGTTTAAACCTAAGTGAGGAAGCGCTAACACTCTTATTGAAATATCAAGATGCTCTCGTGCTATGGAATAAAGCATATAACCTGACAGCCATTCGTGACCCGAAAGAAATGCTGGTTAAACATTTATTAGATAGCTTAAGTATTTTAAATGATTTGCCACAAGGACGTTTATTAGATGTTGGCACGGGTGGTGGAATGCCGGGCATGATCATTGCATTATGTCAACCAGAGCGCTCGTGTGTATTATTAGATTCAAATGGAAAAAAAATTCGTTTTCTTAAGCAATTTATTGCCGATTTAAAATTGGATAATGTTGTTGCAGTTCAAACACGTGTAGAAAATGAGGACACGATTGATGAACTTGGTCAGTTTGATGTCATTACTAGTCGTGCATTTGCTTCATTAACTGATTTTGTAGATGCAGCGCAACCCTATATGCATGAGCAGAGTATTATTGCGGCAATGAAAGGTTTGGTTCCAACTGATGAAATGGAACAGATGAAAGAACAGTATTCATGCAAAGTGATTGAGTTGCGTGTGCCGCGATTAGATGAACAACGTCATTTACTTTTACTTCAACGAATTCAATAAAAAATATTAAGGGTAATCATGGCTCAAATTATTGCGATTGCAAACCAAAAAGGTGGCGTGGGAAAAACCACAACAGCCGTTAATCTTGCTGCTTCTTTGGCGATTTTGAAGAAACGTGTCTTATTGGTTGATATGGATTCTCAAGGTAATGCCACTATGGGGTCTGGCGTTCAAAAGAATGACTTACTTTACTCGATTACCGATGTGTTGTTGGGTGAAGTGCCAATTGAAACAGCAATTCAGAAAGCTGACGTTGGTTATAAAGTTTTAGGTGCAAATCGTGAACTTGCTGGCGTTGAGTTAGCAATTGCCGAGCAAGAAGGACGAGAGTTTATTCTCAAAAATGCGTTACAAGAAGTAGATTCAGCATTTGATTATATTATTGTAGATTGCGCACCAAGCCTAAGTTTGATAACTGTGAATGCTTTGGCTGCGGTCAATAGTGTAATTATTCCGATGCAGTGTGAATATTATGCTTTGGAAGGTTTGGCAGATTTGACACAAACAATTGATCGTATACAAAAAGCCCTGAATCCAAACTTGGAAATTGTAGGGGTATTACGTACGATGTATGATGCTCGTAACGCTTTAACCCGTGACGTGTCTGCTGAGTTAGAGCAATATTTTGGTAAAAAGTTATACGAAACGGTGATCCCTCGGAATATTCGCTTGGCTGAAGCGCCAGCACATGGCTTACCAGTGATTTATTTCGAAAAAAGCTCAAAAGGTGCAGTTGCATATTTGAATTTAGCTGCAGAAATGTTGAAGAAAAGTAAAGTGAAAAAAGGAAGTGCTGTATGAGCATCAAAAAACGCGGATTGGCTAAAGGTCGTGGTTTAGATGCACTATTGGGTTCAATTCAAAAAGAGAAATTGCAACTTGAAGCACAGGCTTTGGATCATGGTCAACTCAAGCAAATTGATGTCAATTTACTGAAACGTGGCGAATATCAGCCACGTCGTTTTATTCAAGAAAAAGATTTACAAGAACTTGCTTCATCGATTGAGAAACACGGGGTGATGCAACCGATTGTGATTCGTCCAGTGGATGATGAACAACACCCTTATGAGATTATCGCGGGTGAGCGCCGTTGGCGTGCTGCCCAATTAGCAGGTTTGGCTGAAGTTCCGGCAATTGTACGTGACTTAAATGACCAAGTTGCAATCGCATTGGCGTTAATTGAAAACATTCAGCGACAAGATCTCAATCCAATTGATCAAGCGGTAGCTTTGCAGCGTTTCCATGATGAATTTGGTTTAAGTCATCAAGAAATCGCGGATACAGTAGGTAAGGCTCGTACTACGGTGAGTAACTTATTGCGGTTATTAAGTTTGGCTGATCCAATTAAGGACTTAATGCAACAAGGTCAACTTGATATGGGACATGCTCGTGCCATTCTGACCCTAAAAGCAAAAGAGCAAATGGATGTTGCTAAAATCGTAATTGAAAAAGCATTATCAGTGCGTCAGACTGAACAGTTAGTACGTGAGTGGAGTGAACCAAAGCCTGAAAAGGAAAAGGTGCAGGTTTCTCCTGATATTGAACAATTGACTCAGAAACTATCGGAACGTTTTGGAGCAAATGTTAAAATTGACCATAACCAAAAAGGTAAAGGAAAAATGGTCATTCATTATCACTCATTGGATGAGTTGGATGGAATTTTAAATATTTGTTTACCTAACTAATATTTAAGGTGCGTCCTTTTATATTTTAAATATTATTGGGGAATAATATGTGGGAACTTGTGAAAGCCGGTGGTTGGTTAATGCTACCGCTTATTCTCTCATCAATTTTTACGGTTGCTATTACAATTGAGCGATATATTCGCTTAAGACGGTCACAAGTTTTACCTCAAGCATTACTGGTTCAAGGCTCAAATGTGGACAATGTTATTTCACATTTAGAGCAAGAAGACGTTGTAAAAAGTCCGTTAGGTCGTATTTTAAAAGCTGGTTATGATCATCAAGATCAAGGTGAGCAGTTTGCGCGTGCACAAATGGAAGCAACAGCTTCCCAAGAAATCAGCTATCTAGAAAAAAATATTAACTTTTTAGGTACATTGAGCGCGATTGCACCCTTGCTTGGTTTGTTAGGAACAGTACTTGGTATTATTGAATCGTTTTTAGTGATTGATATCGGTTCTGCTGGAAATGCAAGCATGATGATGCCTGGTATCTCTAAAGCATTGATTACTACGGCTGTAGGTATGCTGATAGCGATTCCAGCAATGATTGCTTATCGTTATTTTCAACGTGTAGTACATGAATATATTGCTGAGTTAGAACAACAATCAACATTATTTCATGCTGCACTTTTCTACAAAAAAGCACCTCATGTGCAAGAAAATCGCCGTGCAAGCTGAGCATAGGTGATATTATGAAATTTAAACGTTCTCAAGTTGAAGATATTCATATCAATTTGACGCCAATGATTGACTGTATGTTATTCATTTTGGTGTTTTTATTATTATCTACCACATTTAGTCAGCAAAGCCGTATAAATCTTACTTTACCAGATGCTCAAGGTGTTCCGCCTAAACAATTCGATCACAAAATTGAAATCATGGTAGACTCCACGGGACATTATTCTGTGAATGGTCAAGCATTATCGACCAAAGATAGTGCCGATCTCAGTACTGCGATTAAACAGGCTGCACAGGATCGTCGTGATTTTATGTTTATTATTGCAGCTGATGCAAAAGCAAAACATGAAGATGTGATTCGTGTAATGGATGTGGCAGGTCAACTCGGCTTTGTTAATGTCAATATTAGCACCAAAGTTCCAACTAGAGGTTTTACTGAGTGAATCAGGATTTTAAGGTTTATGTCCGTTTAATATCATATTTAAAATCTTATTGGGGCGTTGCCTTATTCGTCTTACTTGGTTTTGGAATCAACGCTGCGACAGAGGTTTCTGTCGCAAAGTTATTGAAATATATTATTGATGCAATCCAAAATGGTAGTCGCGAAAATTTAGATTGGTTCCCGGCCTTAATTGTCTTACTTATGTTTTTCCGTGGCCTTGGTTTGTTCTTAGGTGGATACTTTTCAGCAGTTATTTCACGTAGTTTGGTATTTAGTATTCGTCAAGAAGTTTATGCTAAATTACTGCGCTTACCTGCGCAATATTATCTTGATAACAGTGCAGGTCATATCAGTGCAAAATTGATGTATAACGTCGAACAACTCACAGCAGCATCATCTGAATCTCTACAAACATTAGTTAAAGATGGTTTAATTGTTATTGGTTTGTTGAGTTATTTACTCTATACCAACTGGCGTTTGACTCTATGTATCGTGGTTTTCATGCCTTTCATTGGGATATTGGTCAGAATCGCATCTAAGAAAATGCGTAAGTTGTCAATTCAAGTGCAAAACACGATGGGCGATGTGAACCATGTGGTACAAGAAACGATTAATGGAAACTCGGTGGTTAAGAGTTTTACGGGTGAGGTTTTTGAGCAGCAACGTTTTTACAAATCTTCTGAGGAAAATCTTCGTCGTGGCCTAAAAATGGTTGTGGTGCAGAATATTAATAGCCCGATCATACAATTACTATTGTCTATGGCAATGGCAATTATTTTATGGTTAGCGCTTCGCCCACAGGTTTTAGGTGACACCTCAGCAGGAGAGTTTGTTTCCTACATTACTGCGGCAGGTCTGATCTCTAAACCAGTGAAGAATTTAACTGATATTAATGAGAAACTTCAGCGTGGTTTAGCAGCAGCACATTCGGTATTTGAACTACTTGACATGCCAGAAGAAGAAAATAATGGTCAGCTTAAGCCAGTTTTGAAAGGCAATATTAAATTTGATCATGCTAATCTGCGTTATACAGATGGTACGCATGCAATTAAGGATTTTTGTCTAGATATTGAAGCCGGTCAGACCATTGCTTTGGTTGGTCGATCTGGTGCAGGGAAAACCTCATTAGTAAATATGCTGCCGCGTTTTCAAGAATTAAGTGAAGGGCAAATTTATTTTGATGATATTCCTGTACAAGAGATAGAGCTTTCTTATCTTCGCTCACAAATTGCGACAGTCAATCAACAGGTTGTGCTATTCAATCGTTCTGTGCGTGACAATATTGCTTATGGTCAGCTTCAAGACTCAAGTGATGAACAGGTTATTGCAGCTGCAAAAGCTGCTTATGCACATGACTTTATTATGAATTTGCCACAGGGTTACGACACAATACTTGGTGCGCAAGGTTTGAATCTTTCAGGCGGTCAGCGTCAACGTATTGCGATTGCCAGAGCAATCTTAAAAGATTCTCCGATCTTAATTTTAGATGAAGCAACCAGTGCGCTTGATAATGAGTCGGAATACTTTATCCAACAAGCTTTTGATGAAGCGATGCAAGGTCGTACGACGATAGTGATTGCGCACCGTTTATCTACAGTTGAAAATGCAGATCTTATTGTGGTAATGGACAAAGGACAAATTATCGAGCAGGGTACACATACTGAGTTGCTAGATAAACATGGCGTGTATTATCAATTGCATCAACGTAATTTTGAGGAAAATTAATCATGTCTATTGCGCAACACGTACAAGATGCTTGGAATAAAAAAGCGTCGTGGTTGATCGTGTTGCGTCCTTTATCATTATTGTATCGCTTAGTTTTTGAATTAAATAAAACCTTATATACGATTGGTCTTAAGAAAAAATACACAGCCCCAATTCCTGTGATGATTATTGGTAATATTACGGTTGGAGGAAGTGGGAAAACACCTTTATTAATTCAGCTCGTTAAATATTTACAGCAACAAGGTGTTCGTGTTGGTGTAATTAGTCGAGGATATGGTGGCAAAGGACCTTTTCCAGTTTTGGTGAATGCTTTGTCTGAACCAGATATTGCTGGTGATGAGCCGTGCCTAATCGTTCAATCTACTCATGTAGCCATGGCGGTTGGGCCAAATCGTCAAGCATCAATTGAATTATTATTGAAATCTGAAAAAGTCGATTTAATTATTAGCGATGATGGTTTGCAGCATTGGGCATTAGCACGTCAAATTGAATGGATTGTTCTAGATCAAAATCGTGGTTTGGGGAATGAAAAGTTGTTGCCTGAAGGGTATCTACGTGAGCCTAAATCGCGCTTAAATAGGAGTACGGTTATTGAACATACTAAAATTGCTCAATCACAAAAGAATATGCATTTAGCAATTGGTCAGCCATATCTGTTAAATTTAAATACAGATTCAAATGTATTTGATCCAAATCAGTATTTTAATGTGGTTGTTGGTATTGGCTTCCCACAACGATTTTATCAAACTTTAAATCAATTGAATGTGAAGCAATATCAAACACATGAGTTTGCTGATCATTATGATTATCAGATCGATGATCTCACCTTCAATAATCAAGATGCAATTATTACCACAGAAAAAGATGCGGTAAAGCTTAAGGTTTTATTGAAACAATACCCAGAATTTAATATTCCGATTTGGGTTGTGCCTGTTGAAGCGGTTTTATCTGCAGACTGTTATGATTTATTGAAACAACAATTGCAACAAGTCGGTATCCAATTTTCTTAGAGTTCTAACATGAAACATATTGTCATTCCTGCTCGTTTTGCGAGTTCACGTTTACCTGCAAAACCACTTTTACTTATTCATGGTCGCCCAATGATTTTACGTGTCGTAGATCAAGCGAAGAAAGTTGCAGGTTTTGATGATTTATGTGTTGCGACTGATGATGAGCGTATTGCAGAAGTGTGTCGTGCGGAAGGAATTGATGTGGTTTTAACCAGTGCCGATCATCCGTCAGGCACAGATCGTTTGAGTGAAGTTGCTCGTCTAAAAGGCTGGGCAGAAAACGATATTATTGTCAATGTACAGGGTGATGAACCATTACTTCCTGCTCAATTGGTTCAACAAGTTACTCAGCTTTTAGTTGATCAACCGCATTGCTCAATGTCTACTTTATGCGAGCCTATTCACGCATTAGATGAATTCCAGCGTGACAGTATCGTCAAAGTCGTGATGAGTAATCGTAAAGAAGCATTATATTTTAGTCGAGCAACTATTCCTTATGATCGTGATGGTGCAAAATTACAGCAGCCAAAGCTGCATGATCGTGCTTTTCGTCATCTGGGTTTATATGCATATCGTGTGAAATTGTTGCAAGAATATGTGTCATGGGAACAAGGCGATCTTGAAAAATTAGAAAGTCTTGAACAATTACGCGTATTAGAAAATGGTCATCGTATTGCGATCGATATTGCTGAAGCCAATCTGCCTCCGGGTGTAGATACACAAGCTGATCTAGAGCGTTTAAATGCGCTACCAGTAAGTTTATTTGAATAATTATGATGAGTATGCAGTCAACAACCGTTTATCCTTGGCACAAGCAGACATGGGCGTTGTTGACAACGCGTTTTCCCGATATAGGTCATGGTTTACTTTTTTATGGTAAACATGGCTGCGCGAAACATCAATTTACTGAGCGTTTTGTGGCATGGGTATTATGTTTAAACAAACAAGCCGAACAAGCTTGTGGTGAATGTACAAGTTGTCTTTGGTTGAAGTCTAATACACACCCTCGCTATGTTCATATCACCACAGATGAAGAAAATAAAAAGCAAAATGCCAAGATAAAAATCGAAAAGATTCGTGATTTATTACCATTTGTTCAACAGACTGGTGATGGATGGCGAGTCGTTGTGATTGAGCCAGCGGAGGCTTTGAATATAGCATCCGCAAATGCATTGCTAAAGACTTTAGAGGAACCTGGAGAAAGGGTTATTCTGATTCTATTGGCGGATCATTACTTGAAATTAACAGCAACGATTCGAAGCCGTTTGCAGCATTTCGCTTTAGACCGTCTAGATACCCAAGATGCACAAAAATTTATTCAGCAGCAAATACCGAATATCTCAGCTGAACACATTGATTTGTTGCTTAATCTCGGAAATGGCATGCCATTGACTGCCGTTGAAATTAATCAGAGCGATTGGTTGCATAAAAGAGATTTATTCTTGAAAGATTGGTTTAAGTTGGTCTTAGAAAAAAATATGCCTTTAAGTTATTCAAGCAAGTGGTCGAAAGAGTTGAGTTTCTCTGAATTTATGACAATGTTTGAATATTTGTTGGCGGATTTAGTCGCTATAAAATTAAATCAATCTTTGAGAAATAAAGACTTAGATTTAACACAGCTTGCACAGCTTTATGACTTGGAAAGCTTATTTCAAATTTATTCTGACCTGCAACAGAAAAAATTGATGGTTGAGCAAAATGTACAAACACAGTTGGTACTAGATCAGTTGTTTATTCAATTGATGCATGTGGTTTAGATAGGGTATTAAAATCTTTTATGTTGATTGAATGCTTGATTTTGTAATAGCCAAAAAGCATTTGCTTTCGATATGGTGATCACCTATGAAATCGTGATTCATCGAAGGCTATATTTGCTTAAATAAAAACCATTTTTGTTTGTTTTCGAACAGTTTTCCTCAAACATTATTTGTTGTTTGTCGGATTGTTTCCTATAATTAAAATAGCAGTAATTATAGTTTTTTAAATTGACGGTAGAAAATATTGAATTTGAGAGGCATGCAAATATGCTTAAAATTTTATTAATGCTATGAAAATATAGATATTTCAAGTTATTTGTATTTGACAGGGGAATGTTATGCAACCACAAATGATGGGCGGAATTATACAGGTCAATATTCCTGATAAAGCAACTTTGCAATCAAGTTATATGCCTTTTGTGCAAGGTGGCGGTTTATTTGTTTCCACGAAACAAGCCGTAAAAATGGGACAGGAAGTTTTTGTTTTAGCGACTTTACCAGAGCAGTCACAAAAAATCCCATTAACGGGTAAGGTGATTTGGATTTCGCATAAACAAACACATTTTAAACCACAAGGCTTTGCAATTCAGCTTGCTGGTGAAAAAGGTGTGTATTACAAAAATGAGGCTGAGAGATTGTTGGCTGGTTCAAAAGCGATGGATCGTCCAAGTTTTACGATGTAAGTTGATAGGAAATAAGCGTGTTTGTTGATACCCATTGTCATTTAACGATGTTAGATCTAAGTCCTTACGATGGGAGTTTAGATCAAGCGCTTGCCCAAGCTCGCCTTGCAGGTGTTTCAAAATTTATGGGCATCTCAGTTGATTTAGATGATCATATTAAATTGGCTGAAATCGCCTCTCGACATGATGACGTGGGTTATTCTGTAGGTGTTCATCCATGCGAGGATGATCATATTATGGCGCGAGCAACAACAGACTACCTCGTAGAGCTAGCACAGTCTGATAAGGTATGGGCATTAGGGGAAACAGGTTTAGATTATTATCACAGTACAGATTTTATTGCAGAACAGAAACGATGTTTTGCCCGTCATATTCATGCATCAAAAATTGTAAAAAAACCTGTGGTTGTGCATACACGATCAGCCAAACACGATACCGTCGATATTATAAGAGCAGAGCAGTCCACACATGGTATTTTGCATTGTTTCACCGAAGATTGGGAAACAGCGAAGGCTGTTTTAGATTGTGGTTACTATATTTCTTTTTCTGGTATTGTTTCATTCAAAAATGCACAAGAATTACGTGATGTAGCTAAACAAGTGCCGCTTGATCGGTTGTTAATTGAAACGGATAGCCCATATTTAGCACCTATGCCTTATCGGGGTAAAACCAATGAGCCTAAATATGTGCCTTATGTTGCAAAGGCGTTAGCGGATGTATATAACAAGTCAGTTGAAGAAATAGGTATGATTACCACACAGAATTTTGAGAATCTTCTTCGTTTGAAGTAAACGGTTTAGTTGTATTAGCAAAGAGAGTTATCACGTGAAAATGGATCGCCAAGCTCAGTTTAGAGCACGAGAAGCCTTAATTTTTCAGATCGCTGAGCAACTCCTATTAGAAAATGGTGAAGCAGGCATGACTTTGGACGCTTTAGCGGCGGAATTAGATCTTGCTAAAGGCACGTTATATAAGCACTTTCAGAGCAAAGATGAATTGTATATGTTGCTGATTATTCGTAATGAACGAATGCTGCTTGAAATGATTCAGGATACAGAGAAAGCTTTCCCTGAGCATCTAGCTTTTTTCATGCTACACCATTTACATCATCCTGAACGTACTGCTTTATTTCATCAAATTGAAGAACGCCTCTCTACGACGGGTCAAGGTATTCAGTTATTATTTAGTGAATTGTATAAAGTTCGTCGTCAACGTTTACGTATTATCATTCGTATGACAGAAAGTTATTTATTAGATATAAATAGCACGATGACAACGCGTGATTATTTGGCTTCGATTTGGTCTTTGACTTATGGTGCAGCAGTTATTCTGAATTCGAGCTTTTATCAGCGTTATTTAGGTTCACGTGATAGTTTACGTGTGGCTTATATTGATCAAGCTTTAGGTTTGCCAAAACAAATTGAATATTTAGCGAATGGCTGATAAATAAAATGAAATCACCACATAGATTACAACAAGGTTTTACCCTCATTGAGATCATGGTGGTGATTGTAATCATGACGATTATGACATCTTTGGTTGTTCTGAATATTGGTGGTGTAGATCAACGTCGAGCGATGCAAGCTAGAGAAATGTTTATACTTGATTTAAAAAAGATTAATAAAGAATCAACGGATCAAGCTAAAGTTTTTGCCTTAAATACTCAAAATGCGACTGACGTTGCACCATTTCGCTATAATTTGTTTGAATATCATGATCAGAGCCATGAGCAAATTCAGCAAGCTGATCGGACTTGGCAGCCATATAAAGAGTTTAAACTTCGAGAGCTACCGACTAGCGTATCTTTTAGTATTCAAACTTTAAATGCTGAAGAATACCGAAAAGCGAGAAATGAGGACTTATTAGGTGGTAAAGCACCGCAACTCATATGGTTTGGCAATGGTGAAGTTAAGCCTGTCCGTATTCAATTTTATTATGAGCAACAGCCAATTGGACATGAGTTTGAAATAGATCATTTGGGTAAAATAAATGAAGAAGATTAAAGCATTTACCCTGTTGGAAGTAATGGTTGCTTTAGCGATATTTGCTGTCGCTGCAATTGCATTAACAAAAATTGCCATGCAATATACACAATCTACATCGAGTGCGATTTTGCGAACAAAAGCACAGTTCGTTGCAATGAATGAGGTTGCAATGATGGAAATGAATCAAGAGTGGTTAGATGGAACGCAATCGAAACAGGTGACTTCTCAAGGTGAGACTTGGCAGATTGATAAAAAAGCACAGGCTACAATTAGTCCCAAAATACAACGTATCGAATTACAAGTAAGTTTATTTAATACTGAGCAAGGTAAAGTTGAAGCGGGCATCACCAATATGGTGTTTTTTAATTATCCAGCAAAAGCTAAAACATGATGAAAATTAAAAAGGGTTTTACCCTTGTTGAATTGCTGGTTGCAATTGCTATTTTTGCCGTACTTTCAATGCTTGGTTGGAAAGTTTTTGATTATTTATTAAAAGTCAAAGATCGTAATGCAGAGCATGAAACACATTTATTTGCGTTACAAGATGCCTATCAGCAGATTCTAAGAGATAGTCTGCAAATTATTCCATTAACGGCAAATGATGGTCGACAATTACAAGCTGCTTTGGTGCTAAATGATCGTGGTTTTATGTTTAGTAAAGCAGGAGTGTCCGATCCGTTGAAACAAGGTTTGTCACCTTATGAACGTATTGAATATCGCTACGATTCAACACAGAAAAAAGTTTATCGACTCAAATATTCAAATCTAAATATTCCAAATCGGGTACAACCCATCTCCAGTACCTTATTAGAAAATGTAGATCAATTTAAAGTAGTCGTCATGAATCCACAGGAACTGACACAATGGCCTGAAAATATTGGTGATCCTAATAATATTAATGAGTTAAAAAAATTACCATTAGGCATAAAAATACAGCTTAGTGTTGCAGGCACGGATTACGAGTGGATTTATAGTCTACTGAATGCAAATCAATTGTTGGGAAATAACTCACCACCATGAAAAACTATTCATCTCAGCGTGGCGTAGCTTTATTAACGATTTTAGTCATGGTTGCTTTAGCAACGATTTTGGCTGCAACAATTGCAAAACGACAAACCAATACCGCTGAAAATACGGGCTATTTGATGCGTCAGGATCAATCGTTATTGTATGCAAAAAGTGCAGAAGCTTTTTTTTCAGAGTTACTCATTCAAGATAGCGATAATGGTAGTAGCATTGACCATTTACAGGAAAACTGGGCAAAACCGATGCCATCATTTCCCGTAGAAGATGGATCAGTCTCAGGAAAACTACTAGATGAGTCAGGAAAGTTTAATCTAAATAATTTGGTTAAGGCTGATGGCAATCAAGTTGATGATTCTGCTCGACGTTGGTTTGAAAAGTTATTGCAACGAGTAGGTCTGCCTGCTGAACTCAGTCAAGCTGTGATTGATTGGCAAGACACAAATGATGAAGTGACTGGCGCAATGGGTGCGGAGAGTAGCTATTACCAAGGACTAGATCCTGCATATTTAACGCCGAATACCAAGTTTCATAGTATAGAAGAATTAAAACTTGTACGAGGTTTTGAAGGCAAAAACTACGATTTGATCAAACCTTATGTCACGGCATTACCTGAACAGACGAAGGTGAATATGAATACAGCACCTGCATTACTATTAGCCAGTATTGATCCTAAAGTAGATGTCAAAGCTATCGAACAACAATTAAAAATCAAGGAAACTGAGTTAACGCATTTTAATAATGTAGATGATTTATGGAAATTAAGTGCTTTTTCTGGGATTGATGAGCAGAGTAAAACCGATGCTGCGTCTTTATTAGATAGTAAATCAAATTATTTTACGGCTCAAATTGAAGTGATGCTAAGTGAGCGTAAGCGTCAATTTACGAGCTTAATGATGAGAAAAGATAAACAAGTGATTGTGTATTCAAGAAGTCTTGCACCATTCTAGTCTTTGTATAGATTGGATTATTGAATAGTCACAAGGCTTAAAATCAATCCCACCGATGATTTTTTTGCTTTATAATAAAATCTGTTTGCAGATATAGATCAGCTTGGTGCATGTTAATTCGTAAATTATTTAAGTTTGAAAATGCTCATATTGTACGTAATTGTACATCAGATCGCTGTAAGCGTTCGATTCACGGGCATAGTTATAAAGTTGAATTACTGTTAAAAGCCTCAAAATTAGATCATGGGCAAATGGTCTATGATTTTGGTCTATTAAAAGGTGTGATTAAAGAGCTTTTTGACAGTTTTGATCACGCAATTTGTTATTGGCAAAAAGATGATCCTGAATATATTCAAGCGTGTAAAACTTTTAGTGCACGTTGGGTTGCCTTGCCAGTTTCACCATCAGCTGAACAGTTTTCAAGGATTTTCTTTTATCTAGCGCAACAGGTGCTCGCTTCAACCACAACACAGAATGGTGAGGGTGATGTTGAGGTCTATTCAGTGATCGTGCATGAAACTGATACAGGTTACGCACAAAGTTTTTTAGAAGATATTGAAAATGAGCAAATGGGTTTACTTAGCCTAGACCAAATTATTTTTTCAGAGCAAGTACAAGTCGAGTGGAGCGATCCTCAAATGTATGAAAATCTGAAAAATGGAATTAAATTCCAAAATCCAAATGTAGAGTTACAAGTTAACATTTAGGTCAGCAAGATTTAAATGTTGGAGTCGTTATTTCAAGGAATGTTGATGCAATTTACTGAACAGCAGCAGGAAAAACTTAATAAAGTTCAGTTGGACGAGTCATGGAAAATCTCTTTGTCAGAATTTCTACTCAGTCAGAAAATGGATCATTTAAGAGAGTTTCTACAGCAACAAATCCTTGCTCAGAAAACGATTTATCCACCTAGCAAGCAAATTTTCAATGCATTGAATACAACCCCGTTACAGGATGTAAAAGTCGTGATATTGGGTCAAGATCCATATCATGGCCCTAATCAAGCCAATGGTCTAAGCTTTTCTGTACAAAGAGGGGTTGCATTACCACCATCTTTGCGTAATATTTTTCATGAATTACATACTGATCTCACAGTGCCGATTTCACGTCATGGGGATTTAAGTAAATGGGCTGCTCAAGGGGTATTGCTATTAAACAGTGTACTCACTGTTGAAGCAGGACAGCCAACTTCTCATCAAAAACAAGGCTGGGAAGAATTTACTGATGCTGTAATTGATGTGTTAAATGAACAGCGTGAGCATGTTGTGTTTATCTTATGGGGTACTTATGCACAACGTAAAGGACAGCGCATTGATCGAAATAAACATCTAGTGTTAACAGCAGCTCATCCATCACCGCTTGCTGCAAACCGAGGTGGTTTTTTTGGCTGTAAAGTATTTTCTAAAACAAATCATTATTTGAAACAACATGGCATTGAGCCAATAGACTGGCAACTGGACGCATAATGACTTCTCCCGATTTAAATAGTTATCACCCAGATTTAATCATCGAAAACGCTAAAAATGGTTGGCGTATTGTTCGTTTAAATCGACCAAAATCTTTACATGCACTTGATGAGTCAATTGTGAGCGCTTTATTGAAAGTATTTGAATATTTTCATGAAGATGACAGTGTTAAAGCAATTTGGTTTGATTCAACCACACCGAAAGCATTTTGCGCAGGTGGTGATGTTCGTAAACTCCGTCAACTTGTCATTAATAATGAAGTAGATACGGCAAATAAGTTTTTTGAACAAGAATATGCGCTTGATTTATTGCTTCATAACTATGCTAAGCCAATTGTAGTTTGGGGTGAAGGTTATGTCATGGGTGGTGGTTTAGGCCTATTCATGGCTGCGCCATTTCGTCTAGTTACACCTTATTCACGTCTTGCAATGCCTGAAATCAATATTGGTCTCTATCCTGATGTAGGGGGGAGTCGTTTCCTTGCAGATCGTGGTCAAATTGGGCTGTTTACAGGTTTAACGGGTTCAATCATGACTTCAGCTGGTGCTTTTAGCATTGGTTGGGCAACTCATATTTGTGAAGCACAGCGAGATAATGTTCTTCAAAAAGTTTTGAATGTGGATTGGAGTCATTATCCTGCGGGTGCTTTCCGTGCAATCGATGATACTTTAAATAGTCTACATCGCCCTGTATCATCAGGTCCGTTACAAAATTCAATCGATGTGATTCATAGCGTATGTCGTGGTCAAAGTTTTGAGTATGACTATCAAGCGATTATTGGTTTGAGTGATGCAAGTAGTGATTGGTTACGTCAGGCAAGTGAGAATCTGCAAAAAGGTTCTCCAAGTACTGCTGCGATTACATGGTTGCTATGGCAATGGGGTAAGCAAGGACATGCTTGGGATGAAGTTTTTGCACTAGAATCACAAATCTCTGATTGGAAAATCCGCCATCCAGATTTTGTTGAGGGTGTCCGTGCACGTTTAGTTGATAAAGACTTATCACCAGAATGGAAAGCAGCGGAAAAGATTACATTGAAAGATATTTTATCTGATTGTGCTCCAGTAACTACAATTGATAGTTGGAATGCTTTACTAAGACAATATGGTATTATTGCTTAAAATCGATGAGTATAGACGTCACAACTTCAGAAAACTTTAATGATGAATATTGGATGCAGCTTGCTTATGAGCAAGCTGCACTAGCTGCTTCGCGGGATGAAATTCCTGTTGGAGCGGTGATAGTGAGTCAAGAGAAAGTTATTGGTGCTGGTTATAATGCACCAATTAAACAATCTGATCCTACCGCTCATGCTGAAATTCAAGCTTTACGTGCAGCCTGTCAATCATTGAATAACTATCGTTTACCAGATGATGCCATATTATATGTGACGCTTGAACCTTGTACGATGTGTGTTGGCGCACTCATTCATGCTCGTGTCAAAAAAGTAGTGTTTGCTACGACAGAGCCTAAGGCTGGTTCGTTGGTCAGTGCTCGACAATTATTAGAAAATGGCTATTACAATCATAAATTCGTATTTGAACAAGGTTGTATGCAAGCTGAATGTTCATTGCAATTAAGTGAATTTTTTAAACAAAGACGAGAAGAAAAAAAGAAAACTCGGCTATTAAAAACGTCCTTAAATGATTAAAAATGTCTCATTAGTTGTGGCAAACTATGCCTCCGAAGATTTTAGCTAAATCAAAAAGGCAAAGTTATGCGTAACGCAATCACCATACAAAAAGAATTCAACGCACCAATTTCTGAAGTTTTTGACTTATTGTCAAAGCACGCAACTTATAGTAAAGCATTTGCTCCTTTACAAGTTGTACGTGTAAAAGATTCTGCTGATCCTCAGCGTCCAGATGGAATCGGTTCAATTCGCCGTATGGGCTTTGGACCAATCAAGCCTCTTCAAGAAGAAATCACATTACTAGAAGAGAATAAGCGTATTGAATATAAATTGATTAATAATCCTTTGGTTAAACACCATCTCGGGCAAATTGATTTTAAAGAAATCACACCGTTTATTACTTTAGTGACCTACAAGATTGAATTTACAGCAAAAGCGCCTTTTGTAAGTAAATTAGTTCTTGCACAACTCAAAGCAGCGATTACACTAGGTTTTTCAAAATTAGCGAAGTCAGTTGCTTCATAAGAGACGGGAATGACAGTTCATATTATTACGATTGATGGTCCTAGTGGTTCTGGTAAAGGGACCTTGGCAGCCAAAATAGCTGCTTATTATGGTTTTAATCTATTAGACTCTGGTGCTTTATATCGTTTACTCGGGCTGTCATTATTTCAACGTGGCTTACTTGATCAAATCGACTCTAATTTAGGTCAATGCGTTGAATACGCAACGAATTTAGATATTGAATTTAAAACGACTGAGGCTGCGACCCTTGTTTTACTAGAAGGTGTAGATGTCACAAATACCATTCGTACTGAACAGGTCGGAGAATATGCCTCTAAAGTTGCAACTGTTCCTGAATTAAGAAAAGCATTATTTGCGCGCCAACGTGCATTTATTCAAGCCCCTGGTTTGGTAGCTGATGGACGAGATATGGCGACATCAATTTTTCCAGAGGCTCAAGCTAAAATATACTTAACAGCATCGGCTGAATCTCGAGCAGAGCGTAGAGTAAAACAGTTGCAGGGTATGGGTCTTGATGCTAAAATAAGCGACATTTTATCTAACATACAGGCTAGAGATAAAAGAGATATGGAGCGAGCTGTTGCTCCGCTCAAGCCAGCTGAAGACGCGTATATCATTGATAGTTCTACAATAGGCATCAATGAAGTATTTCAGTTAATGGTGAACTATATTGATAGCCGTATTCAATAGATAGACCATTTTATTTTCAGTTGAAGCATTGCTTGATCAGATTTTTTGGACAATGTAACAACTTAACTAAACCGGCCTTGTCTGATCCAAGACCGCGGACTTTATCAGGTATATCATGACCGAATCTTTTGCAGCCCTCTTTGAAGAAAGTGAATTAAACCTCAACGTTGAAAAGGGTGCAGTCATCCAAGGTACTGTTGTTAGTATCGATTCTGACTGGGTTACTGTTGACACTGGCCTTAAATCTGAAGGCGTAGTTGACCGTGCTGAATTTTTAAATGAACAACGTGAACTTGAAGTTCAAGTTGGCGATACTGTTGACGTAGTTGTTGAAGCGCTTGACAACGGTATGGGTCAAACAGTTTTATCACGTGAAAAAGCGAAACGTGCTGAAACTTGGACTAAACTTGAGAAAATTTTTGAAGACGGCGAAATCGTTACTGGTGTTATCTCTGGTAAGGTTAAAGGTGGTTTCACTGTTGACATCGGTCCTGTACGTGCATTCTTACCAGGTTCTTTAGTTGATACCCGTCCTATCCGTGACACAACTCACCTTGAAGGTAAAGAGTTAGAGTTCAAAGTAATCAAACTTGATGCTAAGCGTAACAACGTTGTAGTTTCTCGTCGTGCAGTTATGGAAGCTGAATCTTCAGCTGACCGTGAAGCATTACTTGCTCAACTTGAAGAAGGTCAAACAGTTACAGGTACTATCAAGAACCTTACTGATTACGGCGCGTTCGTTGACCTTGGCGGTATTGATGGTCTTCTACATATCACAGATATGGCTTGGAAGCGTATCAAGCACCCTTCAGAAGTTGTTGAAGTTGGTCAAGAAGTTACTGTTAAAGTACTTAAATTTGACCGCGAGCGTAACCGCGTATCTTTAGGTCTTAAGCAATTAGGTGAAGATCCATGGTTAGCGATCATGAGCCGTTACCCTAAAGGTTCTATCGTTAAAGCACGTGTAACTAACTTAACTGACTACGGTTGCTTTGCAGAAATCGCTGAAGGCGTTGAAGGCTTAGTACACGTTTCAGAAATGGACCACACAAACAAAAACATCCACCCATCTAAAGTTGTTCAGATCGGTGACGAAGTTGATGTTATGGTTCTTGAAGTTGACGAAGAACGTCGTCGTATTTCATTGGGTATCAAACAAACTCGTGCTAACCCATGGGAAGAGTTTGCTAAAGCAAATGAAAAAGGCGAAAAAGTTTCTGGTACGATCAAGTCAATCACTGATTTCGGTATCTTCATCGGTTTATCTGGTGGTATCGACGGTTTAGTACATTTATCTGACATTTCTTGGAACGAGCAAGGCGAAGAAGCTATCCGTCGTTACAAGAAAGGTGACACAGTTGAAGCAGTTATCTTATCTGTAGACGCTGAAGGTAACCGTATCAGCCTTGGTATCAAGCAATTAAACAGCGATCCATTCAATGATTTCTTAGCTGCGAACGAGCGCGGTGCTTTAGTTAAAGGTACTGTAACTGCTGTTGATGCTAAAGGTGCTACAGTTAAATTAGCTGACGACATCGAAGCAACGCTTAAAGCTTCTGAAATCAACCGTGACCGCGTTGAAGATGCAACTAAATTCTTAGAAGTTGGCCAAGAAGTTGAAGCGAAGATCATCAACGTTGATCGTAAATCTCGCTCTATCAACTTGTCTATCAAAGCGAAAGACGAAGCTGAAGAGAAAGAAGCTGTGAACAATGCTCGTCAAGCAGCAGCAGCTCAAGTTTCAGAAGCTAATGGTCCTAAGACTATTGGTGATTTGATTAAAGCTCAAATGAAGTAATTTGTTAAAAGGTACATTTCTTGTAACAGAGATGTACCTTTTTATACAAAAATACTGCAAACGGTAGCGTAGTATCGATGTACTGCGCTACCGTTTTGTATTTAAACAGGTTATTATTAAAATATTGAAAAGTAGCAATAATTAAAGAGGTCATCGATGACTACTGAAGCACTTAACAAATCTGATTTGATTGAACGGATTGCCCTTAAAAACCCTCATTTGGCAGAACCGTTGGTTGAAGATGCCGTTAAAATTATGATTGATCAAATGATTGAAGCACTTTCGAGTGGCGATCGTATTGAAATTCGTGGTTTTGGCAGTTTTGCATTACATCATCGTGAGCCACGTTTAGGGCGTAATCCTAAAACTGGTAAATCAGTTGATGTTGCAGCAAAAGCTGTTCCACATTTCAAACCAGGTAAAGCACTTCGTGATGCAGTAAACGAGACTGTTGATTGATAAAAAATTGAGGTGTTTATGCGTTATATCTTAATTGCATTACTTGTTGCTCTATTTAGTTATTCGCTTGCCCTAGTTTTACAGAATCCAGCAGAATTAGAAGTGAACCTATTGTTTACTCAAGTTCCTGCGATGCGTTTAGGTTTATTGCTTTTATTGACTTTGGCATTAGGTGTCGTGGTCGGTTTACTTCTAGGTGTTCAAGTATTTCGAGTGTTCCAAACGAATTGGGAAATTAAGCGATTACGTAAAGATATTGATCACCTCAGAAAAGAGCAGATCCAACTTGCTCAGCAAGCAGCCGCAGAAGCTGCTGCAAGCGTAAGGCATGAAAAAACTGTTTTAGATGTTTATCCGAATGATAAGATCTAATAGTTGAATTGCTATTTAGTATTGAAAAGGGCTATTTCACAATTGAAGTGGCCCTTTTAGTTTGTGATTAAAAAATATTTAATTAATTTTAATTTCATTTTTCAAGTTCAATTCAAGCTGATCCATAAATTGATTAAAAGCATTAAAACTTTTTTCTACTACGATCAATGTAGTTTCATTCATTTCTCGCGTTATAGGCATATTTTCAAAAACTTTTTCTTCATCGCCTATAGTATGTACAGTTTCTTGCCTTAAATGAGTTTCACTACAGAACTTTAATTCTAAATCGGTAGTTTTGGTAATTTCATTCAATACATTAAAAACTACATTTTCTGTAGACTCCATAACTTCAATTGCTACATATCTTATAAGTTCCGTTTGATTCGAGACCAAGCCTATTAATTCTTAAGATAGTTTACGGCTATGTGACATGTCATCACACCAAATAAATCTAAGGGTGTTGGTAAGTTCTTGTTAATTCTTGCGCTCGAGTGTTTCTAGGTCATGCAAATACCAAGGCCAATGATTAGTATCTTGTTACGGTGAACATTGATTACCTCTTCATATTTATTCTGCGGAAAATTAAAGGGTAGTACATATTTATTTAAATCCGCAAAACTCATTATAAAGTGAGCAAGATTAGGTAAGAATTTTAAGCGTTGTTGTATGGGTATTTCTTGATTTTTCAGAATCTTAAAAAAATGATGATGACTAAATTGATACCTTTTTATGCCTATAGCAGTTTTAATCGTTTTCATTTTTAACCTTATTCGTTTTTAATTTATTTTTAGATAAAAATTTAATCAAATTTTACTATTTGGTATGTTTTAGTTTTGTTGTTGCAACTTAAATGTGCGAAGTGAAAATGTGTTGAATGAAATTTTACACTTAAATTAAAACCTATTTATAATAGCGACTTTGAATCAACTGGGAAGAAACGCTCTTGAGTATCATTGTTGCCTTGGATGCAAAAAGCGAATACGACGCTCTGACAATTGTGGAACAACTTGATCCTACTCTATGTCGTGTCAAAGTAGGCAAAGAGCTTTTTACTCATGAAGGTCCGTCTGTTGTTAAAAACTTACAGAACAAGGGTTTTGAAGTTTTTTTGGATTTAAAATTCCATGATATTCCGAATACAACTGCTCAAGCTGTTTGTGCTGCGGCAGATCTGGGTGTGTGGATGGTCAATGTTCATGCTTCTGGTGGTCGAAAAATGATGGAAACCTGTGTTGAAAGACTCAAAGCAGGCAATTATCAAACACAACTTATTGCAGTTACTGTGTTAACTTCTATGGGGCGTGAAGATCTACGTGATATTGGTTTAGACATCGAGCCGGTAGAGCATGTCAAACGTTTAGCTAAATTGACTCAAGAAAGTGGTTTGGATGGCGTAGTTTGCTCAGCACAAGAAGCTAAGATTCTTCGTGAAATGTTGAATGCTGATTTTGCATTAGTTACCCCAGGCATTCGTCCAGAAGGTTCAAATGCAGATGACCAAAAACGTATCGTTACACCTAAACAAGCTATGCTTGATGGTTCGACGCATTTAGTGATTGGTCGCCCGATTACAAAGGCTGAACGTCCAACAGAAATGTTGAAGTCAATTTTGGCGTCTATCTAAGTTTATTTAGTTTATAAATACCTTAGAACTTGAGATTTAAGAATAGGCTGATTAATAAAGGCGCAAGAAGCGATAAAATTAATCCGCTCATCATTGCATGTGGTACGTAATGCGTGCCACATGACTGTTTAACCATTGCAAGGGTGACATCCATTGAGGTTGCTCCAGCACTCGAAATCGCTGAACGTGGAAAACGCCAGCCTAGACAATACATAAGAAGAATGGCGAAAATTTCTCTGAAGAGGTCGGTTAATAAGGCAATGCCACCAAGTCGTGCTGAATGTAATTCAGTGAATAGAATGCCAGACATTGAGTACCATCCATATCCCTGAGCTAAAGCCATTATTTCATTTAAGTTAAAGTGATTAGATAAAATTAAATAATTCACGATTGCTGCTAAGCAGGAACCAACAAAGGCTGCAGCGGGAACCAATAGTACTTTCCAACTTAACCAACTGCGATCAAATTGCGTAAAAGCAAGCTCAATGCCAATCAAAAAGATAAATATGAGTAATAAATACCAACTATTAAATGCAATTTGTAGGTTAGATTGAGTGACTAGTATTCCAAGTAAAATCCCTAAACCTAATGCTAGAAATGCTTTAGCGATATTCTTGAGTGCATTGATAAAGAGGTGTAATGAAATTTTTCCTTGTATGCTTTGACGATCAATCAGTTTGTAAGTAATCAGACAGATAAAGAAAGAACCAACTGATGTAGTAAATGCAATTAATAATGCAGGTGGTAATATTGCTGCTGGATCTGAGATATGATTCAAAGCTTGAGTCAGTTCAAATGCAACACTCATTAATAATAAATAAGAAAAATAGGGTAAAATTTTAAATACAAATTGTTTAATTCGCTGTGATAGTTTTGGGGCGAGAAAATAGCCTAAGCATATTGCGATAAAAATTTGGAAGATAAGAACAAAAGATTGCATAAAAAAAAGCAGGTTACGAATAACTTGCTTATTATGAAGAATTATTGGTTAGGCTGCATTGTTTTTTGCATTTGTTGCTGTATGAATAAAATTATAGTCAGCGACATTTACTTTACGTGTTTCTAACCAATATTTCCAAGTATATGTTGGCCATAATGAGAAGTTTTTACCATCGGCTGCTTGATACCAACTACTGCATCCACCTGCTTGCCAAACTGTTCCTTTGAGTTGTTCCTGCACACGATCATTAAATTGATCTTGTACCTGTTGTTTAATCTCAACAGCTTGAGAACCTGTTTTATCTACGGTTTGAATCAATTGCAAAATATAATTCACTTGAGATTCAATCATAAAAATAATAGAGTTATGACCTAAAATCGTATTTGGACCTAATAGTTGGAATAGGTTAGGGAAGTTTTTCGTACTAACACCATAGTAGCTTTCTGCACCATCTTTCCAAGCTTGCTTAAGTTCGATTCCATTACGACCAACACAATCGAAATGCTTTAAGTAAATACGTGGGTCAGTAATGAATCCCGTACCATAAATCAAACAGTCAATTTGGCGTTCTTTACCATCTTTGGTAATAATGCCGTTAGCTGTAATTTCCTGAACGCCATCAGTAATTAATTCAACATTTTTACGGTTGAACGTTGGGAAGTACTTATTTGAAATCAAAATACGCTTACAACCCATCACGAAGTCTGGTGTAAGTTTTTTAGCGAGCTCTTTGTCTTTGATTTGAAAGCGGATAAATGCTTCTGCAAGCTTTTGACCATATTTCATGATCTGTGGTTGTACGATAGGTACGACACGTGATTCGTTGCTCCAATACAAACGAGTACGATGAATTTGACGATAAATATTTGAAGCTTTAAATAAAGATTTGCTTAATTTTGAATATTTACGTTCATCACGTGGAATGACCCATGCGGCAGTACGTTGGAATACATAAAGCTGTTTCACTTCTTGTGCAATCTCGGGGATATATTGAATTGCACTACCACCAGTACCAATAGAAGCAACAGATTTACCTTCTAAGCTGTATTGATGATCCCATTGTGAAGAATGGAAGACTTTACCTTTAAACTTTTCAATTCCTTTTAAGTGAGGAATTTGCGGAACGTGTAGGGGACCAGAAGCAAAAATAACAAATTGAGCTTCAATGGATGGTTGATCTTTAAAATCTAATAACCAAACATTTCGATTTTCATCAAACTCAGCATGAGTAACTTCATGATTGAATTTGCAATAATCTTTTAATCTATATTGTTGAGTAATATCTTGGATATATTCAAAAATTTCATCAGCTTCAGCGTAACGTTTTGACCAATCTGTTTTGGGAGCAAACGAAAGTGAATACATGTGTGATTGAACATCACAGGCAGCACCCGGGTATTGATTTTCACGCCATGTGCCACCAACGTCATTGGTTTTTTCTAAAATTACAAAATCATTCATTTGACTTTGTAATAGTCGAATAGACATTGCTAAACCACCAAAACCTGCACCAATAATTGCAACTTTAGTTTTTTGAATAGCATTTTGGGGTACATCACGCATAGTCCACGCCCTACACATCTAAATTTTATGCAAGTTTAAAGGTTTTGTAGAGATTAAATATGATTGTATAGACGCAAAACTTGATCATTTCGGCAATTCATTTATTCGTATTTTTATAGTACAACGTTAAAGTTTTGGGAATTACATTCGGAATTATGAAGAGATCTATCCTCGGATTGATGTATTTAATTCAAGGCATGCGTCATGTGGGCATTGATGTTGATGCTCGTTTAGCAGACATGGGAATACAAGCCGAAGCTTTAGATCCGAGTTCAATTATTCCAGATGAAATTGAATGGGATATTTTACAGTATATTAGTCAAGATATTTCTCCTGAACAGGGCTTAATCATTGGTCAACATTATGCGCTTGCAGGGTATGGCCCATTCTTGATGCTGCTTGTTACAAGCGATACTTTACATAAAGCTCTGTTAAATGGTGTGCGATTTCAGCAATTGACACACCTGTTTGGTTCATTACAACTAAATATTAAAAAAGATTACATCCATTTGCATTATCAACCCATTGATTTAAATACGTATTTAGGATTATTTCGTGCTCAATGTGAAATCTCAGGAACTTATAAGTTCTTACAAGATATCTTTAAGATGATGGGGCTTGAAATCCCTAATATTCGTATTGAATTACCTTTTAAAGCACCTAAAGAATTAGAATTAATAGTGGCTTATCAAGACTATTATGGTCAGGATGTAAAATTTGAATGTCAGCATGCCTCTTTTATTCTAGAAAATACTGAAATTTTAAATATAAAAATACCATCTGCTGATGTTCTTACTTACCGTGTCTATGAAGAAAAATGCCTACAAGATCTGAATAAATTGGAACGAAGTAGCCGTGCAAAGTTGACCATTTTAGAATATGTCGAGGAATATCTTGAAATGCAAAATGGTGTAATACCTACAATGTCTGAAACAGCATGTGCGTTAAAGATTCCTGAGAGGACTCTAAGACATAAATTGCAGCAAATGCAAACAAGTTATAAGGAAATACGCGAAAGGCTCATTAAGCAGAAAGCATTAAAGTTTATTGAAAATAGTGCGTATTCAATTGAGCAAGTTGCGGAAATGTTAGGTTATTCTGAACCTGCTGCATTTAATCATGCGTTTAAACGATGGTTTGGTCAAAGTCCAAGACAATATAATCGTAATCATTAAAATGATTAAAAAATGGTACATTATGATGTTTAAACTCCATGATAATTAAGCCTAAAATCTAATGCCTTTGGACTTAATGTTCGATATAATTTTCACCAATTAAAATTGTAATAACACCTTATGTTAAATTCTAAACCAGACTCACATAGCACTTCATTTATGCCGATCTCACCTGCGGAGCGTTATGCTCAAGCAATCGAATCAGGTCAATTCATGCCAGATGAAGCTCAAGCTCAGGCAGTGCAAGAGTTAGATCGAGTATGGAAAGAGTTGCTTACTCGTTATAAAGCCTCAAAGAAAGCGTTTAGACGTTTCCGTCGTCAAACCTACCCAAAAGGTGTTTATATGTGGGGTGGCGTAGGGCGTGGGAAAACATGGTTGATGGATCAATTTTATGAGTCAGTTCCATTTCGCCGCAAAACACGCATGCATTTTCACCATTTTATGCAACATGTCCATAAAGAATTGAATAAGCTTTCAGGTCAACGTAATCCATTAGATTCTGTTGCGGATCAAATTTATAAAAATGCGGTTGTCATTTGTTTTGATGAGTTTTTTGTATCAAATGTGACGGATGCAATGATTATTAGTGATTTATTTCAAAAGTTATTTGAACGTGGCGTCACGTTGATTGCAACGTCTAATATTGCACCAGAAGGTTTATATAAAAATGGTATCCATCGTGACCGTTTTCTTCCTACAATTGAATTGGTTCAGAAAAACTGTACGGTTCTGAATGTAGATGCTGGTGTTGATTATCGTTTGCGTGTTTTGAAGCAGGCTCAATTATTCAAACATCCATTGAGTAATGATGCTCAATCATGGATGTATGAGCGTTTTCAAGCGCTGACACAGACACAAACGCTCTTTAATACACCTATCATGATTAACAATCGTATTGTAGAAACGCTTGGGCATATAGAAGATGTATTGTGGTGTGAATTCTCTGAGTTATGTTTTAAACCACGTAGTCCAGCTGATTTCATTGAAATTGCTAATATTTACAACACGGTACTGGTAAGTAACGTGCCGCATTTAACTGATTTTCTCTCAGAAGGAACCCGTCGCTTTATTTATTTAGTGGATGAGTTTTATGATCGTGGCGTGAAATTACTTTTAACTTCAGAAGATTCAATTATTGATCTTTATGAAGGTGAAAAATTAGCATTTGAAATTGAACGAACACGTTCACGTTTATTAGAAATGCAATCCGATGATTATCTGCATTCAGAGCATCGTCAAATTCAGGTTTCAAAAACTTCATAAATTATAAAGGCATTCTCAGGAATGTCTTTTTTATAAATTCATATAGAGAAAGCTTTATTCTTAATTGAATTTTGTTATAACTAAATGAGTTTTAAAAAGTGAGTATGTCGCAGAATAGAAGTAGCTAGATCAAAACTTGGTTTTGGTGTTTATAAAAATTATATTTGTCAATACTTAGACTAAGAAAATGCTTACTATTTAGCAATGTGATATTACTATTCAGGCTAGTATAAATCGGTATACTAGGTTTCTTGTTATAAAAAGTTAGCATCATCAGGAAAGACAATGACTGTACGTATTCAACAAGGCAAGCTAGCGATTGCTAAAGAACTTTACGATTTCATCGAAAATGAAGCTTTACCAGGCTCTGGTTTAGACAGTGAAACTTACTGGAAAAATTTCGAGCAAGTCGTTGTCGATCTTAGCCCAAAGAATAAAGCACTATTAGCTAAGCGTGATGAAATTCAAGCTAAGATTGATGAATGGCATCGTAATAATGAATTTGAGTTAAATGCGTATAAAGCATTTTTAACTGAGATTGGTTACTTAGTACCAGAAGTTGCTGATTTCCAAGTAACGACTGAAAATGTAGATGAAGAAATTGCATTATTAGCTGGTCCTCAGCTTGTTGTGCCAGTACGTAACGCACGCTATTGCTTAAATGCTGCGAATGCACGTTGGGGTTCATTATATGATGCACTTTACGGTACTGATGTAATTTCTGAAGAAAATGGTGCAGAGAAAGGTAAGGGATACAACCCAGTCCGTGGCGATAAAGTAATTGCTTTCGCTAAAGATTTTCTTAATCAAACATTCCCACTTGCTCAAGGCTCTCATGCCGATGCAACTAAATATGCAGTTGATCACAATCGTTTAGTTGTAACTTTAAAAGATGGTTCAACAACCTCTTTAGCTCATGAAGTTCAATTTGTTGGCTTTAATGGCGATGCTGCAAACCCAACTGAAATCGTTTTATTAAATAATGGCTTGCACGTTATTATTGATATCGATGCAAATAGCCCAATCGGTAAAACTGATGCGGCTGGCGTCAAAGATTTAACTCTAGAAGCTGCTATTACAACGATCCAAGATTTAGAAGACTCAGTTGCAGCTGTTGATGCAGAAGAGAAAGTTGAAGGCTATCGTAACTGGTTAGGTTTAATGAAGGGTGACTTGCAAGAGTCAATCGAGAAAAATGGTAAAACCATTACTCGTGCATTAAACAAAGACCGTACAGTTCAGAACTTAATTGGCGGTACTACAACGCTACATGGTCGTTCATTAATGCTTCTTCGTAACGTTGGTCATTTAATGACTAACCCTGCGATCCTTGTAGATGGCCAAGAAGTATTTGAAGGTATTATGGATGCATTAGTTACTCCATTACTTACAATTACAGATATTCGTGGCGAAAACGAAAATAAGAACTCTCGTAAAGGTTCTATGTATATCGTTAAACCAAAAATGCATGGTCCAGAAGAAGTTGCATTTGCAGTTGAATTATTTGAGCGTGCAGAACAAGCACTCGGTTTACCTGCAAAAACTCTCAAAATCGGTATCATGGATGAAGAACGTCGTACTTCAGTTAATTTGAAAAACTGTATCGCAGCTGCAAAAGACCGTACGATTTTCATTAACACTGGTTTTATGGATCGTACGGGTGATGAAATCCATACCTCTATGGAAGCAGCGCCAATGGTACGTAAAGAAGCTGTTAAAGCTCAGAAATGGATTGCTGCTTACGAAAATCGTAACGTTGCGATTGGTTTGGCATGTGGCCTACAAGGTAAGGCACAAATTGGTAAAGGCATGTGGCCAAAACCAGATAGCATGAAAGATATGTTGGCGACTAAGACAGCTCATCCAAATGCGGGTGCTTCTTGTGCATGGGTTCCATCACCTACAGGTGCTGTACTTCACGCAATGCATTATCATCAAATTAATGTAAAAGCACGTCAAGACGAATTGGCTGCTGAAAATATGTTGAGTTTAGATGATTTGTTAACGCCTCCTTTTGCACCAGAAACAAACTGGACTGCTGAAGAGTTGAATAACGAACTTGAAAATAACTGTCAAGGTATCTTGGGTTATGTTGTACGTTGGGTTGATCTAGGTGTAGGTTGTTCTAAAGTGCCAGACATCAACAACGTTGGTTTGATGGAAGACCGTGCAACTTTACGTATTTCTTCTCAGCATGTTGCAAACTGGTTGCGTCACGGTATCGTAACGAAAGAACAAGTTGAAGAAGTGCTTAAACGTATGGCTGTGATTGTTGATCAGCAAAATGCCAATGATCCGCTTTATACGCCAATGGCACCAAATTTTGATGGTATTGCATTCCAAGCTGCCGCTGATTTGATCTTCAAAGGTGCTGAGCAACCTTCTGGTTATACAGAGCCATTGTTACACGCTGCACGTTTAAAACTTAAAGGTTATACAGGTGATTAATTTCATCTAAAATAAAAGCCTCCTCGGAGGCTTTTTTATTAAGTAAGGTGCTTGTGATTTTATGTGTGCTAACTACAAACCAGTAACACTTGAGCAATTACAACAACTTGAACTACCACTTGTTCCTTTTAACTATCTCGATGAGATTTATCCAAGTTATAAAACACCGTTATTATTTAAATCTGAACATGGATTGGAGTGGCGAGAAGTATTATTTGGTTTAGTGCCGAAATGGGCAGAGGATATTAACAGCTCTAAACGTGCTTATAATGCTAGACATGAGACCATTTTTGAGAAACCAAGCTTTCAGGAGGCAGCTTATAAATGCAAGTTCGGTGTAATTCCAGTCACTGAGTTTTATGAAAGTAAATATACTGGAAATAAACCTCAACGATGGGGTGTAAGGCGTAAAGATGGCAGAGCCTTTTTTATTGCTGCACTTTATGAAATTTGTAAAATCAATAATCAAATTATTCGTTCAGCAGCGATGCTCACAATGAACGCAGTCGACCATCCGATGATGAAAGAATTTCATGAACCTGGCGATATAAAAAGATCAGTTGTCATCATTCCACATGATCGTCTTGATGATTGGTTGAGTTTAAAACAACCACATCAAATGATTCAATTTATGCAAGGGTTTCCAGTCGAAGAGTTTGAATGTTCACATGTACCTAAGGCAAAAATAGCAAAACAAACACCTCAGTTAAATATGTTTGATCTTTTCTAAATAAAAAAGGTTTCTAATAAGAAACCTTTTTTTATATTTTATCAATCAACGAGCAAGATTTTTAAACATATGTTTTAAAATTTCCATCGTCTTTTCAATTTGCAACGGTGTTAATCCATCAAATGATTGTTCTAATATTACAGAGGTTAGATCATTAATTTTAGTAATCATTTCTGTACCCTTATCAGTAAGATAAACGCGGGTAATACGACCATCTTCTTTACATGAATAAGTTTCAATATATCCCTCATCTTTAAGGCGATATACGATTTTTGTGGTTGTAGACATTTTAGAAATCACCATGTCTGAAAGTTCAGACACGCTTGCATGTGGTTTGACATTCAATGCAATTAAAATACGACGGCGAGAGTTGTCTAAACCATACTTCTTAAGTACGTTATCGATATTTTGAACGTACTGTGCATTTACTTGAGAAATCCAGAAATAAGGAAAGTCTTCTAAGTTAAATGTTTCTGATGTAGGTAAAAAACGCGCATATTTTTTAGGCATTAAGTTATTTCCTATGCTTGTTACACAGAGTTGTTAGATGCAACTCCTAAATTCCATGAAATGTCTACAATTTATACGCTAGAAAAATGATGAAATCTAATTTTTCTAACATTCCATTTATAACAAATCTTCCTAAAAATGGTTGTATAACCATCTTTGCTTAGGATAGGGGTATCATCATGTAAACTATATAAAACTGTTATTAATGATGGTCTTACCTATCCATCTTACCCCAATTGTATTTCTACAGTGCTGCATTGTAGCTTATTTGTAGAACAAATGTATTGTAGAAAATAAATACAAATTATGACGTGACTTTTTTATAAAAGATTCTGTCTAAAATGTCATATAGCTTTAAAATTATTACATTTGTAAAATAAAATAATCGAAAAAACAAATTAAATACATATATTTGAATTTAACATTTGGTTAAAAATTAAAATCCATAGTGCTGCTAAAAAGTTGAATAAATACATTCTTTATCACATTTAATCATTATTAGTTAATTAATTTGCTTAAAAAGAATACAAATGTAGCTTTATTATTTAATTTTATATTGTTAAAAAATAATTCATTGTAAAAAACTTCTACTTAGTTATGTCATTTATCGTTTATGTAAATAATTGTAAATTAAAAAGGCGCATCTAAATAGGATTACAAACTTAGATACGCAAAAGGGTAAAGCTGTGAGTTTAGGGATTACATTCTCAGTTCTTTTTCTAATACGGGCCATAATTTCTGATGTGATTTTTTGAACATCAGCATATGTCCAATTTGTTTGTAACCATATTGTTGTGGTTTCAATTCAATCAAATTGGTTTGGGCATTAGGATAAAGTCTGAGTAAATCTTTAACATTTGCCTGTGTTGCGATTTCATCATCACTTGCCCAAATTGATGTAATCGGACAGACAATCTCTTGGTGATAATCAGCAAAAATACTTTTACCAATTGCATTCATGACATAACCAGGTTGACTACAAAATTCAGCCCATTGTTTTGCTACATTTTTAGGTAAATTTTCACCCATACCAATAAATTGTGTTGCACCGTATCCTTTAATAGCACTGGATATTGGAAAAATGACATTAAACATTAATGGAGCAAGAAGTTTAGTTTTTCCTTTTAAGCCTTTTACATGACCCGTTGAACCAGCGATTGCGACAACTTTAGCAACTTTTTGATGGTTAGGGTTGATTCCAAGTAATTGACCACCGGCACTATGTCCCAAAATAATCACTTGTTTAGCTTGAGCACGATTCAAGAGTGTTTCGATGGCTGCGGGAATATCTAATAAACCCCAATCATTGATACTGGCATTCGAATTTTTCAGTGCCCCATGTAAAGATTGACCTATTCCTCTAAAGTCAAAACTTAAGACCTTGTAGCCTTGTTGATTTAACCATTCAGCAAATGAGTGATAAAAACCTTTGGTAATACCTGTTGCTGGACAAATTAGAATCGGAAATGGTTTAGTGGCATCACTTGCTGGATAATACTGTGCTGCAAGTTGGTAACCATCTTTACAACTGATCCAAAATGATTCAAATGTAGTCATTTGAGAAATACTCTTGTCTGGACATATTTTCAGTTTATACAAGTTCTAAAAAGAAACTCGTTTAAAAAATGACTTAAAAGTCAAATTTTATGTAATATAGCTATTTTGGGAAAAACAATTTGGGGAAAAGGGAATGTTAATTTTAACCAGTGCAACCAAATTGGCGATCATTTTTAGTGGAATATTTCTTTGGATAGGGATGCTAACTGGTGTTTGGAAGTATTATCAAATTAGAAATACAGAGCTTGCACGTGCACATTATTATGTCGATATTGCACATCGCAGTAGTTTGCTTTATGCCGCTGCGAGTTTAATCTTGGCTGCATTAAGTTATTTTACAAGTTTATCGGATAGTTTGAGTCTATTTTGCGTTGTGGCGAATTTATTCTTTTTCTCAATGTCAATTTTGGTCTATATCATTCATGGAATGTTAAAAGATACAACGAATCAGTTTAAGCAACCGCATAAGTTGGGGCAGTGGTCGATTCCAAGATGGTGTATGACATTTTTAATGTTGAGTTTAATAATGGTCGAATTAGCTGCTACAGCAGTATTACTATTAGGAACAATCTTAAAATTTACCAGTTAGAAAAATGGATGATTACTCATCCATTTCTTATATTAAAAATTCTTTTGGCGCTCAGCACTTATCTGTCGAAACTTTCGATCAATAATCCCCCACGTACAAAAGGCTAAAGAGACGATTAAAGCGTATGCAAAATATTCAGGTTTTAAATTACCCTTAATAGTGCCTTGCAATAACAGCGTCGCCATTAAGGCAAATGTCGTAATTGCATATACGATGGAATCATTGGTCTTTAGAGTGTCAATGAAGACTTGCTTGTTGAAATGTAATGAGAACATCTCCATCCCTCCTTGAGTAGTGATGACAAAACCTAATCGTTTTTGTCAGAATTAAGATTAAAGTTGTACTTTGATTTTTTCAGTATTTCAATAGCTAATTTCACTATTTTTTAAATAAATTTATGAATGTATTGATTTCTATATAGATTGAACATTTTTTGGTGTATTAAGGTTATTTTTATTATGAATAGTACTGTGGGTTTTTTACAATTTGAAAAAGTTGCTGAAAAGATGCTTTTATTATTCAGATCAATTACAGTGTGAATAATACGGGTAGAGGTAGATACAAATAAGATAGAAAATAATTTGTCGTAAACAAAAAATGTAAGTTGGATAAAAGAACATTTTTTGTATAGCTAAAATTATGTTTGGGTAAAACATCATTTTAACGACAAATCATTTTAATTTTGAGAAGCAGTATTGCTAGAGAATCGATCTACAGCAATTGCGATAACGAGTACGACCAATGAAGGCAATAACCAAGCAAGGTTCTGTTCATTCAACGGTAAATTATTAATGAATTGAGGGAGTTGTTCAGAGAATCCAGCCGCTTTGAGTGCTTCAATAATGCCAAAAAGAAAAGCAACAGCAGTAACAGAGCTCACGACAGTTGAAGGTTTATTCCAATATTTCCAGAAGAAACTCATCATAATCACAACAATCGCTGGTGGATAAATTGCACTCAACACTGGAACAGAGAACGCAATTAGTTTTGTTAAGCCTAAATTTGAAATTAATAATGAAAATCCAATTAAGATAAAAACTAATAATTTATACGGTAAGCCTGTTAATTCAGTGAAATATTCTGCACATGCACAGGTAAGGCCAATTGCAGTTACCATACAGGCAAGAAAAATCAAACCAGCTAAAAACAACGAACCTAGATCACCAAAGGCGTGTTGTACATAAGCATGCAGAATTACTGCACCATTCGCTGCATTCGCCGCAACTTCATGGCTACCTAATCCAAGTTTAAATAGGCTGATATATACTAGGGTTAAACCTACACCAGCAATTAAACTCGCGATAATCGCATATTTGGTGATCAGCTTTGAATCTGTCACTCCACGAGACTGAATCGCTTGAATAATCACAATACCGAATACTAAGGCACCCAAAGTATCCATCGTTAAATAGCCGTTTACGAAGCCTTCAGAAACAGGACTAGTCACATACTTATGGATTGGTGGAGAAATATAGCCAGTAGGGATAAGAATTGCTGCAATACCAAGAACCGCTAGAGCAGCAATTTTTAAAGGAGCTAAGACGTGACCTACTGTATCTAATAATTTATTCGGGTAAAGCGAGATCACAGTGACAAGTGTAAAATAAATAACACTATAAATCAGTAGACTGCTATTTGATGTACCAAAATATGGAGCAAATCCTATTTCATAAGAAACAGTTGCAGTACGTGGTGTGGCAAATAATGGTCCAACAGACAAATAACAGACAATCGTGAGGAGTAAGCTAAAAAAGCGTCCAAGTGGCGAGCTGATAATTTCAATAGAGCCTTGCATACGAGACAAAGCCATAATGGTAATTACAGGTAGACCGACTGCGGTAATTAAGAATCCAAAAGCAGCGAGCCAAACATGCTCACCTGCTTGTTGCGCAACGATAGGGGGGAAAATAATATTGCCAGCACCGATGAAGAGTGCAAAGGTCATGAAACCGAGAGCAATAATATCTCCTGTACGAAGATGGTTCATAAAAGGGAGGTATAAAATAAAAGAGCGGATTCTAGAACAAATTTGTAGTCATTTGAAACTAATTTTATGTGAAATTTGGTTTATTTTTGTCTAATAAGAACTGATTAAAATCATATAATTAGCATTGGTAAACTTAATTTATTGAAAAGATTTTAAAAGTAAAAAATATAGCCCTTTATACTTTTTTACTATGATGCCAATTGAAATTAAATGTAAAATAATAGCAACCGTTCAATCTTAAAACGATTGAAGATTTTTGTACGACAGCGTACAACTGTTGAAATACGAGATGCAGTACAAAAATGAATCTGCATGTTGCATTAACCTATATTTAAATAAGGAAAATCTCGAATGAGAGCTTCTACTGTGACGATTAAATCTGAGCAAGATATTGAGAAATTACGTATCTCAGGACGTTTAGCGGCACAAGTATTAGAAATGATTGGTGATTATATTAAGCCCGGCGTTTCAACTGAATATTTAGACGATATTTGCAACGACTATATCGTAAATACTTTGCAGGTGATTCCAGCCAATGTGGGATATCACGGTTTTACCAAGACGACATGTATTTCAGTCAATGAAGAAGTGTGCCATGCAATTCCTTCCGCAAAGAAAATTTTGCAAGAAGGAGATATATTAAATATCGATGTTGCTGTAATCAAAGATGGTTATTTTGGGGATACCAGCCGCATGTATTTTGTGGGCGAGCCGAGCCCAGAAGCCAAGAAACTGGTGGAAACAACTTATGAAGCCATGCTTGCAGGGATTCATATGGTAAAACCAGGTACGACACTCGGTGATATTGGTTATGCAATTCAATCCGTTGCGCAACGTGAAGGTTATAGTATTGTCCGAGAATATTGTGGTCATGGTATTGGTCGTATCTATCATGAACAGCCGAATATTTTGCATTATGGTCAAAAAGGACAGGGCATGACCTTGAAAAAGGGTATGGTATTTACGATTGAACCGATGGTGAATGCTGGTAAACGACATGTGAAAGAACTGAATGACGGATGGACTGTGGTGACACAAGATAAGTCCTTATCAGCGCAATGGGAACATATGGTTGTTGTTACTGATGATGGTTTTGAGTTGTTAACACCTTGGCCAAATGGAACAGGACACTATCCAGCGGTGTAATGTATTTAAAAAAGAGCTTGAATGATTCAAGCTCTTTTTTTATTCGGTGATTCTGTTAATTGTTCTACTAAATAATCGATAAAGACTCGTACAGCGGGTAATAGACCTCTACGTGACGGATAAACGGCATGGAAAATACCATGTGGGGCAGTCCATTCAGGTAAAACTTTGACCAATTGCCCTGATTTTGTGAAATCTTGTGCAATACTATCTGGTAATAAAGCAATTCCACAATTTTGACTTGCCAATTCCGCGAGCATCAACAAATTCGAACCCATAATGACAGGATTTACTTTAATTTTCTTTTGTTGATTTTCAGGTCCAAATAATAAAAAGTGTTGATCTAGATGTTCTTCGGACATACTGATAATACGATGCTCAGATAATTGTTCTGGCGTTGTTAAATGACCGAATTCATTTAAATAAGCTTGACTAGCAAATAGACGTTGCTCAATTGCTGTAAACTGACGCAAAACTAAATTAGGGTCATCGTCTAGCTTAGAGCGAACACGTAAGGCGAGATCAACGCCTTCGTTAATTACATCAATTCTGCGATTGCTTACCATCATTTGAACCCGAACTTCAGGGTACTTCTTTAAAAAGCTCGGTAATATTTTCGCCATTTGATTTTGTGCAATATCAACTGGAACACTGACTTTAATTACACCGCGTGGTTCGCTACTTAAGTGATTGACAACATCATGTGCAGCTTGGGCTGCATTCATCATCACTTGAGCATGACGATAAACATCCATGCCAATATCGGTAACGGCAAAGTGTCGTGAACTACGTTGAATTAAGCGTACACCCAGCTGTTCTTCGAGATTATAAACTCTGCGACTTAATTTGGATTTAGGAATATCAGTTGCTCTTTCAGCCGCACTAAAACCACCATGTTCGACAACAAGGGCAAAGCAATAAAAATCATCTAAATCCGTTAGCATTACGCTATAAACTCCAGCTTTTGTGATTAGGGTGAATCATTATAAAAGAGATTATTAAACATTTTGGAGTAATAAATCTCGAACCTGTTGGTATTCTTTCAAACGCTCAAAATCTTTGACTGTTGGTGATTGAATGCGAGATAAGTCCATATTGTCATTGATATCTGCTAATTTAACAACACGTGCGATTGGATTTTGTCGCGCTCGTTGAGCTGCTTCTAGACGAGTTTCTCCCTGTTTTTTAGTAAGCGCGACGATTGCGTCAATGATATGCTCTTGAAAACCGAATTGGTATAAATCTTCAATCGTTTTCTGTATCTTCTAAAATATCATGCAAAACGGCTACAATTTTATGTTCAATTGTAGGAACATTTAACATGACTCTTAATGGATGCAATATATAAGGAGCATTTGCTTTATCTACTTGTCCTTCATGTTGTTGTGCAGCTAGTGAAATCGCTTGTTCAAGTGTTGCCATAATTTAAATCCCTGTTATTCAGATAGATTCACAGATCGTATTCTTTTAAACTAAATCCAAATTTTCTATGCTTTAAAATTATGACATACCAACTTATAAACGTTATCGATGCGACTCAAAACATAGCATGTCCATATTGTCATCAAGCTGTTTTAGATTGGGAACAAGAACAGTATATTCAGCCGTGTGAGCATACTTTATTCCTGGCTATGGATTTAGGTTTTGAATTTATTGCTGATCGTTTTGAAGCAGTTCTACCACAGTCGGTTGATGAAATTCATGAAGATCCAAGTATGAATATTTATGAGACGATCACTCAGGCAGACTATCCAAACATGCAAATTTACAAAGCCGATTTAGGGGTGGAAGGTATGTTTCGGTATGTTGGTTTTAGCTTAAACTAAAACTCATTGCAATAAAAAAGCCAATCATTTGATTGGCTTTCATTTTTTAGCTTATGCTTCAGGAGCAGGGCTATACTGTTCAACTAATGGCTTTAACTCACCATTTTGGAACATTTCAAGCATGATATCGCTACCACCAATGAGCTCGCCGTTTACCCATAATTGTGGGAAAGTAGGCCAGTTAGCAATTTGAGGTAATGTTGTACGAATATCTTGATTTTCCAAGATATTTACATAGGCAAATGGGCGACCAATTTGGCTAAGTGCTTCAACTGCACGCGCAGAAAAACCACATTGCGGAAATTGTGGAGTGCCTTTCATGTAAAGTAAAACAGGGTGTTTCGCAATTTGATCACGAATTAACGCTACTGTATCACGCGCTTGTTCCGTCATAGATAGATCCTCAACTAATCTTCGTAAATTATATACTGAAAAACAGTTTTGCGGCTATTGCTAAAGATTTTTCTTATATAAATGTGAGTTTGAGCTTTCAATCTACTCAAGTTTTTGCTTATATAACTTTTTTCACCACAACTAATGATAGATTGAGTTTGTTATGACTAATATCACTCTTGCTCCTGTGCAACCTGATCAACCATCACATCTTATGGCAACTTATGGTCGCCAAGCGATCAGCTTTGTACGAGGACGAGGGGCGTATTTATATACAGCGGATGGTGCGGAATATTTGGATGCCTTAACAGGTATTGCTGTTTGTGGTTTAGGGCATGCACACCCAGTGATTGCGGAAGCGATTGCTGAGCAAGCTGCAACTTTAGTGCATACCAGTAACTTATTCGAAATTCCTTGGCAAACTGCTGCAGCTCAAAAACTTGCACAAGTTTCTGGAATGGAAGAAATTTTCTTCTCAAACAGTGGCGCTGAGTCAAATGAAGGTGCGATCAAAATTGCACGTAAATTTGGTTCCCAGCAAGGGATTGTCAATCCAAAGATTTTGGTTGCTGAACAGTCTTTCCACGGCCGTACACTGGCCACCTTGTCTGCGACAGGAAATAAAAAGGTTCAGGAGGGTTTTGCGCCGTTGGTTCAGGGCTTCATCCGTGTACCGTTTGGGGATGTCGAAGCGATTCAGGAAGCGGCAATCCATCATCCTGATATTGTTGCAATCCTGATTGAACCGATTCAAGGTGAAGGTGGTGTCAATACAGCTCCGCAGGGTTTTAGTTATCTCGAGGAAGTTCGTGCTTTATGTAATCAGCATAATTGGTTAATGATGCTTGATGAAATTCAAACAGGGAATGGACGTACAGGTAAATACTTTGCTTATCAACATACGAACATTATCCCTGATGTCATGACCACTGCGAAGGGTTTAGGAAATGGTTTCCCTGTGGGTGCAGTAATGACACAGGGTAAAGCGGTAGGCTTACTCGGTGCAGGCAGCCATGGTTCAACATATGGCGGTACAGTACTTGGCTCACGTGTGGTTTACACTGTACTTGATACACTTGAAAATGAAAATGCCGTTGAAAATGCAGCCGTAGTTGGAGCCTATATTGTTGATCAACTACGAGCTCAATTGATTGATCAAAATGTACAGGTGCGTGGTTTTGGTATGATGATTGGTGTTCAATTACCAAAAGATTGTGCTGAACTAGTTGCTATTGCACGTGATCAATATAAGTTGATTATTAATGTAACGGCAGGTTCGGTAGTACGTTTATTACCACCATTAAACCTGACTCAAGCTCAAGCTGATGAATTGTTGAAGCGTCTTGTACCTGCAATTCAAGGCTTTTTAGCAGCGTAATGACGTATTAGTCATACAATAAAAAAGGGCAATTTGAATTGCCCTTTTTTGCGGCGATTAGCCTGAAATATATTGTTGAAGTTGTTCGATAAGAACGCGTTGATCTTCCATTGCAGCTTTGACTAAGTCACCAATTGAAATAAAGCCAACAAGTTTTTCTTTATCTAAAACAGGTAAGTGACGCAAATGGCGATCAGTCATTAATTGCAAGCATTCTTCAACTGTATTGTTTAATCCAACGGTGATGACTTTGGATGTCATAATATCTGACACGGGTGTCGTATTTGATGAACGCTCCATCAACGTCACTTTACGTGTGTAGTCACGTTCAGAGAAAATACCAACTAGCTTTTCATCTTCTGCAACGACTAAAGCTCCCACGCCTTTATCTGCCATAATTTTGATTGCTTCAAGTACAGTCGCATTTGGCGAAATTGTAAAAATTGATTGTACAGCTTTATTTTTGATGACTTGGGCAACGATTGTCATTGTTTATCTACCTCTGTTGTATTGTCATTTTCATTTAACTTAACGGTATTTTTTTTAATTGCAAAGTCCTAAATGCACAACAATGATAACTTTCTCTTGTGAATGTCTAAAAAGTCATCATGATTGGTGGGCAAATTTATTACGCCATAACTGGTTCTGGCATAAAAAAGAAATGCTGCATTTGTTGTGTCGAAAGTTTGAATTTGCGATGCGAAGAATTAAATAAAGCAGGCTCTACTTGTAAACGCGTTAAGGTTGGTAATAGTGATTCATGAAAATCTTTAGGTGTAATTTTACGTGGTTTATAATTTTTCCAATTTGATTTTGCATAACGGTGTGCTTGTACGCCATTCAACCAAAATGGGAATACATGACCATCGTGATCGGACTTGATTGCCCAACCTTGATGATATAAACCCCAAAGTACACCACAATACATCATTGTTTTTAGAATTGAAATTTTAATCATCAACTCGCGTGATACTGGTTGGAAATTATTAAAACGATACATGTTCGTAAACTAATTTTATTTAAACTCATGTTTAATTATAAGAAATTTATATGGCATTTATGTTTAAACAATTGATCTAAATCGTAAGCAAATATTCTTTTGGGTCAAAATATCATCTTGATTATTCAATCTTTGCATCAGATAAAAGCAATTCAGAAAGACTCTAGAAATAATTTTTTATTAAAGTTAACACTACCTGAGCAAATCAAAGCTTTGATGCAGCGCAAGTTAGACCTTGGGAGGTAGCGATGTTGTACGTTTTAAGGAGGTATTAAAAAACGCCACCTGAGTGACGTTTTCTTATGCTTGCATTGTTGCTAACTTTTGCCAATATTGAGCTTTCAAAGAATCACGTTCTACTCGAAAACCTTGATAATACAATTCCGCTAAAAATAATGCTGCTTTACCGTGACCTGCTTGAGCTACTTGTTCAAGCTCTTTCACAGCATCTAGAAAGTTTTTTTGCGATTGAATTGTATTTACTGCATTGGCATACACATGCTCTAGTTCATGTTGTGTAAAATGCTGAATCATATATAACTCCTTATTTTAATTATGATTACTTCAGATTCTATTCAAAGATACTTTGCTTTGAACTTAAGTCACTATAACTCTGAATTATGAAATAATTATGACAACATTACTTGAATTGTCAAGTATATTGCGTGTCTTTATTTAATTTGTAAGCTTACACGATTAAACACTTCTCGCAAATATTTTTAAGTAAAATCAAAGTGAAAATAATAGAAATCGATAAGGAGAATAATATGTCAAATGTAATTGATGGCTTCAGCTTTGATGTACCGCCAGCAGAAAGCCAAATTATTGCTTTAGCTCACCATCACCGTAAATTACTCGATGAGGCAATCTTTCATCAGGAGATTCACTTAGGTGACTATTGTTTAGCACAGCGTAAAAGAGTTTACGATTTCGCAAGTCATTTAAGCCCTGAACAAAAAGATCGGTTTTATGATATTTACAATGGCGAGTTGAAACGTATTGCTGATGATGATGATTTACATCCAGCTGATGCTGAAAGTGGTGTAGGGATGTTTGCTATATTTTTGGCACTTGTGATTATTGCATTTATTTTATATTTCGCCTTTGTCCGTTCGCTGATGAGTTGATTAATATCATATGAGCGTTCAATAAACTTACTAGCGGTGAATTATTGAACGCTACACTTGTCCTAAGCGAGCTAGACACATACACTACATCTAATTCGAGGTAGATTATGCTGTCTATAATTTCTAAACATAAATTTTTACAATCCAAATTAGGGTTGAAAATTGACCAATTTTATAATGCTTTGGTCAGTATCATTATTTTGTCTATTTTTATCCTTGCATTTTATGCATTGAAACTTCCTGTCAATCCTTTGCAATATCAACAAGTACTTCAGTTTTCACAGCAAGCCAGTCATCCTAAAACACAACAAATGGCAGTACATATACTGGAAAATTCTCAGATTCGCCGTGAAGATTATTTAAAGCTTTTGAACGCTTATCAATTTGAATCTAGTCGAATCAAAGAGTACCCAGCGATGGCACAAGAAGATGAATAAGTTTTAATCGACTCATTTCTATTTATAAATGAACAGTTTGCCTTAGTCAGGAAAAAGAAATCAATTTGTGCTAGACTGACTATCTTTAAAAAAGCTGCTTTTTTCTCAAGGAATCGACATGCAACAGCAATCGAATATGCAAAATAAATTCTTGATAAATGCCGATATCGGAGATGACGATGTCACATTACCAAGTTTACCTGCTGTCGATGTTCCCATTATTGAGCCAATAGCTAAAAATACTGTTGAAACGCCATCACCTGTAGTTGTGGAAGAAACATCTGTTCCTGCTACTACAGAAGAAGTCAAGTCAACAGGTTTCTTTGGTCGTATGAAGGATGGTTTGACTAAAACGCGTCGTAGTTTTACGGATGGTGTGGTCAATATCTTAATTGGTGGCAAAGAAATTGATGATGAGTTATTAGAAGAAGTTGAAGAACAGCTACTCATCGCCGACATTGGTGTCGATGCGACCAAAACTATTATCGCGAATCTTACTGAAAGAACTGCGCGTGGAGATTTAATTTATTCGCATGCGCTCTACAAAGCATTACAAGAAGAGTTGGTTGCATTACTTGCGCCACGTGTAAAACCATTACATATCGATCCAAATAAATCGCCTTATGTGATTTTAATGGTGGGTGTAAATGGCGTAGGTAAAACGACGACGATTGGTAAACTGGCTAAACGTTTACAAGGTGAAGGTAAAAAAGTCATGCTAGCGGCGGGTGATACTTTCCGTGCTGCAGCGACTGAGCAACTACAAATTTGGGGTGAACGTAACGATATTCCAGTTGTCGCTCAGGGGCATGGTGCTGATAGTGCTTCGGTTATCTTTGATGCTTTTGAAAGTGCGCGTGCAAAGGGTATTGATGTTCTTATCGCAGATACAGCAGGTCGTTTGCAAAATAAATCAAATCTTATGGAAGAGTTGAAAAAAGTTAAACGTGTGATGCAGAAGATCGATGCAACGGCACCGCATGAAATTATGTTAATTGTAGATGCGGGGACAGGCCAGAATGCAATTAACCAAGTACAACTGTTTGATGAAGCAGTTGGCTTAACGGGTATTACGATTACTAAACTTGATGGTACGGCGAAAGGTGGTGTGTTATTTAATATCGCGAGCCGTACCCATGTGCCAATTCGTTATATCGGTGTCGGTGAAAAGATTGATGATTTACGCCCATTCTCAGCAAAATCATTTGTTGCGGCATTATTTGAAACTGATAAGTAATTAGTTTATGTTAAAAGGACTCCACTCAATGTGGAGTTTTTTTATAGTTCACAAATAGTATTGTTTCAAAAATAAAACGATATGTCATATTTTTTAGACTATTCCTAAAAAATGTATCGTTATACACTACATTCAATCCAAGATAACGCCTTAAAGGTATAGTGGGAATAACAACATGAGTAACTTTCTAAATAGCATTAAATCACGTCGTACCATTTATGCAATTGGTAAAAATCTTACAGTTGACCAAGCAACGATTGAAGAAACAATTCGCGAAGCAGTAAAACAAAGCCCATCATCATTCAACTCACAAACTTCACGTGTTGTAACTTTATATGGTGAATCACATCATAAATTTTGGGAAATTGTTCGCGAAACTTTACGTAAAATGGTTCCAGCAGAAGCATTTGCAAATACTAGCGCGAAAATTGATAGTTTCTCAGCAGGTTTTGGTACGGCGTTATTTTATGAAGATCAAGATGTTGTAAAAGGTTTGCAAGAGCAATTCGCATTGTATGCGGATAACTTCCCAGTTTGGTCTGAACATTCAAGTGCAATTGCACAGTTCGCAACATGGACTGCATTATCTGAAATTGGTGTTGGTGCATCATTACAGCACTATAATCCAATCGTGGATGCCGAAGTGGCTGAAACTTTTGATATTCCATCAAACTGGAAACTACGTGCACAGTTAGTATTCGGTTCTATTGAAGCGGCTGCTGGCGAAAAAACCTATATGGATGATGCTGCACGTTTCAAAACTTTTAACTAAGTAAATATACGTATCATTAAAAAGAGCACTCAATGTGCTCTTTTTTTATTTAAGGGTTTGTATTCGCCAAAAGAACTATGGTGTTTAGCATTAGAATTGATGTATATATCTTAAAAAAGCCAAATTGTTGGAATAGACAGTTTTGTTTTATGTCATAAAATGGTCATAATCGAAGAGCATAGTGCTTACGATTTCATAAATTGTTTATATCGAGAAGAGTCTAATGTCTTTAAGAGTTGGTGTTGCTGCTTTCGGGTTATTATTGAGTAGTTCAGTTTTTGCGGCAGTCACAATCACTGCACCTGAAGAAATCGTGATTCTTGCGGTAAATGGTCAAGAAGTAAATAATGGGTTAATTCCTTCAAACAAAAACAACTATCAGGTTGATCCTGGGAACTTAACGGTAAATGTTCGTTATCGTGAATATTTTGAACACTTAAATGGTGAACACGATATTGTGAAATCAGGTGTGGTAACAATTCAAGCAACGGACCTGAAAGACAATCAAGCGTATAATTTAGCGTTGATAAATGCTCCAAAGAACTTTAGTGAAGCAAAAAAATATGCTGAACAACCAACAGTTGCTTTATATGATCAAAACAAACAGCTTGTTGTGCAGCAAACTGGTGCAAATAATGAAGCTCAACCGTGGTTTTCAGGTAACAGTTTGCTAGGTCGTACTTTAGATTTAACGCAAAAAAACAAAAATAATGTCGTGAATCAACCTGCACCCGTCTATGCAGCTTCGACAAAAAATGTAGCACCTGTTGCTGTAACAGCAACAACGGTAGTATCTGGCAATATAAAAACCACAGATCAGCAATTAGTAGAGTTGTGGCAAAAAGCATCGAAAGCTGAGCGTCAAAAATTTATGGCGTGGTTAGCAGGGCAAACGAACTAATTGCTCAACTGTAAAAGAACCGATGTTATCATCGGTTTTTTATTGAGCGTATAAAATAGAAATGTCTTTAAACATTAGAACTGCAAAAAATTGATGATGTAGCGCAATTGGTTGAATGAATCAATTTGGCTGATCGGGCTCAATCTGAGCGAAGTTGGACCACTGATGTGTGCTTAAAAAACAGGAGGGTTTAACTTGGTAAACTATACATACTCATTAGGAGTTTACCATGAGCAAGAAACAG
>NZ_JAMFKZ010000017.1:0-68116 GCF_023488045.1 Acinetobacter sp. ANC5681 | reverse complement strand
AAATCAAATGGCAGAAGACTTTTATCGGTTAGCTGCCTAGAATCTCCCAAGTGAAAGTCTCCTGCTAATTCAGCACACATCAATGGAGCAGATGCAGTTTATGCAGGACAACCACGTTACAGTCTCCGTGTTCGTAATAATGAATTTGATCATGAAAATTTAAAAATCGGAATTGATGAAGCACATGCATTAGGCAAAAAATTCTATGTTGTTGCTAATATTCAGCCACATAACAGCAAACTTAAAAATTTTATTCGTGACATCGAGCCAATTATTGCGATGCAACCTGATGCATTAATTATGTCGGATCCAGGCTTAATTATGATGGTTCGCGAACATTTCCCTGACATGCCTATCCACCTTTCGGTACAAGCCAATGCGATTAATTGGGCAACTGTAAAATTCTGGAAAGACTATGGTTTAAGCCGAGTCATTCTTTCTCGTGAACTCGCATTAGAAGAAATTGAAGAAATACAGAAAAATGTACCAGAAATTGAACTTGAGGTTTTTGTACATGGCGCGCTATGCATGGCCTATTCAGGTCGATGCCTACTTTCTGGATATATGAATAAACGTGATGCTAATCAAGGCGCATGTACCAATGCTTGTCGTTGGGAATATAAAATTCATAAAGCACAAGAAGATGCCAATGGTGACATGATTCCTGTTCAGCAGATAGAACCATCCAAACAATGCTGTTCCAATACAGTTGAAGATGATCTAGTTCAAAGTGTTTTAGTGCAACGTAATGATGAAGAAATGTTTGCGGCTGAAGAAGATGAACATGGTACTTATTTCATGAACTCGAAAGACTTACGTGCCATTCAACATGTTGATCGTTTGACTCATATGGGAATTGCTTCACTTAAAATTGAAGGACGAACAAAATCCTATTTTTACTGTGCTCGAACAGCTCAAATTTATCGTAAAGCAATTGATGATGCGCTATCAGGTCAACCATTTGACTCAAGTCTAATGGATCAACTTGAAGGTCTGGCCAATCGTGGTTATACAGAAGGATTTTTACGTCGCCATGTGCATAGCGATTACCAAAATTATGAGGATGGTTCATCACATTTCGACTATCAACAGTTTTGTGGTGAGGTAATTGAACGCAACGGAGATTATGTTCGAGTCGAAGTTAAAAATCGGTTTTTAGTTGACGACACTCTTGAGCTCATGACTCCCAAAGGTAATCTTGTCTTCACTTTAACTGAAATGCGTGATTTAAAAGGTCATCCAATCGACAATGCAAAAGGTTCTGGACATATTGTGGAAATCCCACTTTCAGCAGATATCGATATTACTTATGCCTTATTAATCCGTCATCTTCCACACGCCAAAACGCAGTTAAAAACTGATGCACTTGCATATTCGGCAGATTAAATATGGCGCTATTCATTACCACAGCATGTATCAACTGTGATATGTGCTTACCAGAATGCCCGAATCAAGCGATTTATGAAGGTGCAAAAATCTACGAAATTGACCCGCAACGTTGCACTGAATGTGTCGGCTTCTACGAATCACCCACATGTATTGCAGTTTGCCCTATTGATTGTATTAAACCTGATCCTTTACACATAGAGAGCAAGGATCAACTGCAAATTAAATTTAATAGCTTAAATTTATTAGGTAATTAGAGGCTTACACAATATAAGTGAATCACTCAATCGCATATCAATCATCGATTATCATCTCTAAAAAGAAAGCAATATTTACAGACTTAGGCAAAACACTGGCACCAAACTTGCTTTTTAGTATTACGTTTTTAACAATTAGAGAAATTTGCTCAGCTTGTTGATTATCATAAGGCTTTTGAAACTGTCGCACCTCATGTTTGAATTCACCCTCAAGATACACAAATCGTCTTTACTCGTACTGGAACACATGCTGAATTATTCAAGTAACATCAATACAAAAAGATTCAGCCGAAAAATTGAATTCTTTTAGCTAGCTCCAATAAATCATCACCATAAAAAACACCCCAAACCAAAGTTTGAGGTGTGTTTAGAATTCTATTTAGCAAAGCAAATTATGCAGCATAAACAGGGAATTTAGCGCACACTGCTTCAACTTTCGCTTTCACATCAGCAATCACTTGTTCATTACCTTTACTGTCGATAATGTCGGCGATCCAACCTGCAAGGTCACGAACTTCATCTTCACCAAAACCACGAGTGGTTACAGCTGGCGTACCAATACGAATACCAGAAGTCACGAATGGAGAACGTGGGTCATTTGGAACAGCATTTTTATTTACTGTGATATGAGCAGCGCCTAACCATGCATCAGCATCTTTACCCGTTACATCTTCTTGTTTAATTAAAGATAATAAGAATAAATGGTTATCAGTACCACCAGATACAACATCATAACCACGAGCAATGAATACTTCAGCCATTGCTTGAGCATTCTTAACAACTTGCTGTTGGTAAGTTTTATATTCAGGTGCCATAGCTTCTTTAAAACAGATTGCTTTAGCAGCAATTGCGTGCATTAAAGGACCACCCTGATTACCAGGGAAAACAGCAGATTGAAGTTTTTTCTCGATTTCTTCGTTTGCTTTAGCAAGGATTAAACCAGAACGTGGACCACGCAGTGTTTTGTGTGTTGTTGTCGTGGTCACATCTGCAATTTGAACTGGGTTAGGGTAAACACCAGCAGCAACCAGACCAGCAACGTGCGCCATATCAACAAACAGGTAAGCACCTACTTTGTCTGCGATATCACGGAAACGCTGCCAATCAACAACACGGCTATAAGCAGAGAAACCAGCAACGATCATGCGTGGTTTGTGCTCTAAAGCCAAACGTTCAACTTCTTCATAATCAATTTCGCCCGTTTCTGGGTTTAAACCGTACTGGATCGCATTATAAGTTTTACCAGAGAAGCTAACTTTAGCACCGTGAGTCAAGTGACCACCGTGAGCCAAGCTCATACCTAATACTGTATCACCAGGATTAAGAAGCGCTAAGTAAACTGCTGAGTTTGCTTGTGAGCCTGCGTGTGGTTGTACGTTTGCATAATCTGCACCAAACAACTCTTTTGCACGGTCAATTGCAAGTTGCTCGATAACGTCAACATATTCACAACCGCCATAATAGCGTTTGCCTGGATAGCCTTCTGCATATTTGTTAGTAAGTTTTGAGCCTTGAGCTTCCATTACAGCTGGTGAGCAATAGTTTTCAGAAGCAATTAACTCGATGTGAGCTTCTTGGCGGTCGCCTTCAGAAGCGATCGCTTGAGCTAATTCTGGATCAAATTCAGCAATAGAGATATTGGCAAACATTAGCGGAGGGTCCTATAAATTAGGGCTTTTAAGCCGTGCTAAAGATTGGTGCGAATTATAGCATGAAGTTTGCTGTTACAGAGCTTGATATTTATTTAATTATTCGTGAATTTTACTCACATTCCACTAATAATTTTATTCTCCTGGAGTTAATTAATTCCTTTTATCTAATTTTAATATTTCTATTGAGAATCGCACAGCTCAAACCCTGAAAAATAGGGTTGAGCTGTATGTTATTACTTATTGTTTGAGGATTTGGTTAGATGGTAAAAGGATATTAACGTCTTGGACAATTTTTCCAATATTTGTGGAATATGCTGTTGTATGATCCCATTCTCCGACTCTGTAATTAGAACTAGGAATTGCAGTTCCTACAGATTTAGCTGAGTTAACCAAAAAATCAGTCACTGGTTTAGGTACTGTTTTGTCTAATGTCCCTTGATAAATAATAATTGGAGTCGACACTTTCTTCTGCAAAGGTTGAGAATCTGTGGCTAAAAAACTTGTAACACTTGGAATTGACATAAAGTTAGTTTTTGTACGTGGATAACCCTCAAGAGTCTTATTTTTGTCTAAATAAATCCCCATTGCATTACCTAAATTTTGACCTAAGGCCTGATAGCAAACTGAATTTTCTGAAGAAGTTTCAGCAGTTGCTGCTATTTCATCTGTTGGAGAATTAAAGACATCACTAAATTTTAAGCTTGGATACTGATTTCTTAAACCAGCAGTAATTAAGGCAGTGAATGTATCTAAAGGAGCTAATATTTCTATTTTCTTAATTGGATTAGGTTCTTTATTCGCTTCGCTTTCTCCACCAGCTAAAATTAAAGCTAGATTTGACGCAGGTGCTACAGCAACTGTTCCTTTATAATCAAGCTTCGCACGACTTGCATATTGAGCTGCACCTAATGCCGCTTGACCACCTTGGGAATGCCCTACTGTCATCCACTGACCATTTGTTTTCTTATTTAAACTAGTTAAATAAGCGCGTGCAGCAACCACAGCATCAGTAATTGAATAAGCTTCACTTTTAACATTTAAGAATGGATGAGCATCTTTTTCACTTGGCTCACCTAATCCTTCATAGTCAGGAGCAACAACTACATATCCAGATTCAAGTAAAGCTTTTAATAAAACTTCATTCCCACCCAATCCTTGTTGACTTGGGGCACATTTATCCGCAACACCGGTTGTGCCATGTGCCCAAACGACTATCGGCCAACCATTTTCTGGTGGTAAAATTGAAGCCGGCGGTGTGAAGACAAGCGCTGTTGCCAATACTTCTTTATCATTAACTCCCAACATTTTATAGGTCATTATCACGCTATCAGATGACGCTGCAGCCATACCATTAAGTTCATAGTTTTTAGGAATTCCAACAACAGGGTCTTTGATATTATTTTCAGGAATCTCAGGTTTAGGTACAAAAACTGCCGATCCATTATCGTCGCCGCCACAAGCTGTCAAAAACAAAGTCGTGCTCAGCATTGCAACCGTTAATAGTTTAATTTTCATTTAGTTTTTCCTTAACTATCTTCTTTTTTGATTTTGTCCTTAGATGTTATTTTTCTAAGGCAACTACATTCATAACAATTACGCCTATTACAAAATTGTTTCAAGTATTTTTTATATCCTTTTATATTTGCTTTTTATTTGCGCAATACACTACTAATTTATTTAAAATCCAATCAATCTAAGCATGATTAAGCACAGCTCATCCTAAATTTCTTGTAAGATAAAAAGTCTGAGAGACTATCCTACCCAATTAGGTTCAACTTTATGCAAGCCATTATTTTAGATACGGAAACACATACATTAAATGGTTTGCCTATAGAAATTGCTTACGCGCCAATTGAAATTGAGCATGGAAAGCTGAGCTTAGATAAGAAAAAGATTTTTGATCAGCTGTATCAAGTTGGTCAACCTATCTCTTATGCCGCGATGGCGGTGCATCACATATTAGAATCAGACCTAGCTGATCAACCTTTTTACAGTGAGTTTCAACTGCCTGAACAAACCCAATATATTATCGGTCATAACGTTGATTACGATATTACAGCTATTGCAAAGTGCGGCGTAGATACATCAAAAATTAAACCAATTTGCACTTTAGCACTTGCACGTCGTGTTTGGGAAAATGCGGAAGCACATAATATTTCAGCCTTAATTTATCTGATCTCCAAGGGGAGTGATAAAGCTAGAGAAATGCTCAAAGGTGCTCATAGAGCTGATGCTGACATTATTTTAACAGCTAATATTTTGATGCATATCATTCATCAATTAAACATTGAAAATATTGAACAGCTTTATATAGCTTCAGAAGAAGCTCGTATTCCGAAGAGTATTACTTTTGGTAAACACAAAGGTACTGCGATTCAAGATCTTCCAGCGGATTATATCCAATGGCTTTTACGCCAAGACGATCTTGATCTCTATTTACGTAAGGCATTGGAAACAAAATTAGTTAGATAAGCCCTCTTAGAAAATTTTTTAAATTATTTTCCAGTCATTCCAATCAAGACAATGATATTTAATAAATTGTTAATATTATTGTCATTTTTTAACTTTATCTTAATCCTCATGCTAGATCTTAGGCTTGTGGGGATTAAGAAATGTCTAATTTTTTCAAAACTGAACTCGGGCAAAATGCCCTGCAACAACGTGATAGTGCTTTAACTCCACGCCAGCGTCGTTTATTGCTTTTGATTGATCATGAAGATTTTCAAGAACTTGATCATGGATATAAAGAAAGAATAGCACCTACGGAATTAGTTCAACAACTGATTGATATGGGCTTATTAGCACATCAACAACCCGAATCCATACATATTGAAGAAGAAGTCACATCAGAAGAGAATAATACTTCTACGAAAATCTCACACATTCAACCAGATCAAAATAAAAACATATCTAATCCAGCAGAAAATCTTGAAGCAGAAATTATTACCTTAGAAAAACTTCCTTTTATTGAAATCCAACAAGTTATGATTCAAACCTTAACAACTTATTGTGGTTTAATGGCGAGACCATTAATACAAAAAATACAGATAATCAAAAACTTACAGCAATTAAAAGCTTGCCAAATGCAATGGATTACTTTTCTACAAGAATCAAGAATTCCTCCAACACAATTGAATCAAACGTTGAAGTTGATTAATTATTCGGTACAGCATTTGCAAACATGATTTAAATATTTTGGCAATTAAGCTTCAAAATCGTTGTTTTAATAAACAATAGATCATATTGCTTACGTCTTTATATTTACCTCTATGTATTTTTTGCCTATGATGTGCCACACATGTATGCGCTCATAGCTCAACTGGATAGAGTACAGGTCTCCGAAGCCTGTGGCGTGGGTTCGAGTCCCGCTGAGCGCACCAAATTCGTTTTTCAATTCATATCAAAAGCATTGCACAATAAGAACTCTTAATTTAAGTTTATTATCATAACTTCCCATGCTTTCCCAACTATTACCGTAATTGATGCGGTAAAGATTGCGGTAAACCTTAAATTACTCAAAAAAGTTACCGTAAAGATGCCAAAACAAATCGTTGGCTTTTCTCTATTATTAATTAGCTGTATTTATTTAATTACTTTTTTAATAAAAATTCTTCTTTTCAAAATCAATTTATCGTTAAGTCTTAAGCTAACAACAAAAGTCTTAAAAGCTACGCTCTATTGCTTACGATTATTTTGATAATCGTACCTATAGTTGATGCGATAATTAAAACTCTAAGATTTTGATAATAAATAAAAAATTTAATATTTGACAATTTAAAAGTAGATCATTTTACAAAATTATCGAATTAATCGTTCTATTTCTAAAACGCCAGAAACCTATTTTTCTACTTGGTTTATTTTTTCATATCACTCAAAATAGTCGTTCTATTTAACAACGTGAGACGTTCATGACTGATGCTTTGGTGTTGAGCGATTTGTCCAAAACTTATCGTAATGGTTTTCAGGCGTTAAAAGGTATTGATTTGACCGTACCTGAAGGTGAATTTTATGCATTATTAGGTCCTAATGGTGCGGGTAAATCTACAACGATTAGTATCATTAGCTCTTTAACCAAAAAAACATCGGGTACAGTAGAAATCTTTGGGCATAACTTAGATACCCATCCATCCCATGCGAAACAATGTCTTGGTGTTGTTCCTCAAGAGTTTAACTTCGGTCAATTCGAAAAAACTTTCGATATTTTAGTGACACAAGCAGGTTATTACGGCATTCCTAAAAAACATGCTGAACAACGTGCTGAATATTATTTAGAAAAACTCGGTTTATGGGAAAAACGTAATATTCAATCACGTATGCTTTCAGGTGGTATGAAGCGTCGTTTAATGATTGCACGTGCCATGATGCATGAACCTAAGTTGCTTATATTAGATGAACCAACTGCCGGTGTAGATATTGAGTTACGTCGTTCAATGTGGGATTTTCTCACTGAAATGAATGAAAAAGGCACATCAATTATTTTAACGACACATTATTTAGAAGAAGCTGAGATGCTTTGTCGTCGCATCGCAATTATTGATCGTGGTGTGATTAAAGAAGATACCACCATGAAAGGCTTTCTTAATCAACTCAATGAAGAATCATTCATCTGTGACCTCGCTGAACCTATTGAAAATTTGCAACTGGATATCATCGGCTTCAAATTTAATTTAATTGATCCAATGACATTAGAAGTCACTATGGACAAGGCGCATAACATGAATGATCTGTTCCTGATCCTGCAATCACAAAATATTCAAGTCAGCAGTATGCGCAATAAATCCAATCGTTTGGAAGAATTATTCGTGAAAATGGTCGAGAAGAATCTTGCTGGAGCGAATCAGTGAACTTTAATCAATTAAAAACAGCACTTTGGACTTTGGTTGTTAAAGAAATTCGCCGTTTCATGCGGATATGGCCACAAACTTTATTACCACCAGCGATTACCATGAGCCTATATTTTGTGATTTTTGGCAACTTAGTTGGCTCTCGTATTGGCGAAATGGGCGGCTTTAGCTATATGCAATTTATTGTGCCAGGCTTAATTATGATGGCGGTGATCACGAATAGCTACGCCAACGTTTCATCAAGTTTCTTTAGTGCCAAATTTCAAAAAAGTATTGAAGAACTGATCATGAGCCCTGTGCCCTTACACCTGATTCTTTGGGGCTATGTGATTGGTGGCGTATGTCGTGGTGTGTTGGTCGGTTTGATTGTGACCATCATGAGTTTATTCTTTACTCACTTAGAAATTTATAATCTATTCGTGACTATATATACTGTCATTATTACTTCACTATTATTCTCGCTTGGTGGTTTCATCAATGCGGTTTATGCGAAGTCATTTGATGATATCTCTATTATCCCGACTTTTGTATTGACTCCACTTACCTATTTAGGTGGTGTCTTTTATGCGATTAGTGCGCTTAGCCCATTTTGGCAAAATTTATCTTTAGTCAATCCAATTGTATATATGGTCAATGCTTTCCGTTTTGGCATTTTAGGGCACAGTGACGTCAATGTAACGTTCTCACTAAGTATCGTTACCCTATGCTGTGTTGCGCTCTATGCAGTTGCTTATCATTTATTAGCTCGTGGTTCAGGAATGCGTGAATGAGTGTTGAACATTCTTTATTGGGTAAAGACACCCAATACCCTACTCAATATCAGCCAGAGGTTTTATTTCCAATTTCCCGTGCTGAGTCTCGTCAACAGTATTTGCATGTTGAAGGCATTACACAAGGTAAAGATTGGTGGCATGTATTTGAAATTTCATGGCTGAATCATCTTGGTTTACCACAAGTGGCGATTGGTCGTTTAACCTTACCCGCCAACTCTCCCAACTTAATTGAATCAAAGTCACTTAAACTTTATTTCAATAGCATGAACTTTACGCAGTTTGAGTCTCAACAAGCTTTTGTCGAAACGGTTGAACGTGACTTATCCAATGCGGCGGGTGGAAAAGTTGAACTACAATTATTCCAAGTTGATGATTTAGAAATTTCTAAACCGCAGGGGATTTGTATTGATGATCTCATCCCTGAGCGTCTATCTGAGCATCCAGATTCAACTCTATTAAGGTTAGATCCTGCGACCCAAGAAAGTGTTGAAATTGAACTTTACTCTCATCTTTTAAGAAGTAATTGTCCAGTCACAGGACAACCAGATTGGGGTACGATTTTTATTCGTTTTCAAGGTAAAAAACCTTGTTATCGCAGCATATTAGCCTATATTATCTCGTACCGTCAGCACAATGGTTTCCATGAGCAATGTGTCGAGCAAATATTTGCTGATATTTGGCAATTGCTTCAACCTGAAAAGTTGATGGTCTATGCAACCTATACACGCCGTGGAGGCTTGGATATTAACCCATGCCGTGTATCAGACTTGTCATGGATGCCCGAGCCAATTCGCTTGGCGAGACAATAAAACGAATAAATTTGATATAGAGGAAATGTTTCAATGACCAGTTATTTCGGTATTCTTCCATCAGCAGGTTTGAGTCAGGATATTCAACTTGCACAGGCTAGCCGTAACAGTAAAGAACCACAATACCCTTTACGTGACAAAATCTCTTTACAATTGTCGGATGAATTACTAGACAACATGCTGATTAAGCTGGTTCAACAATTTCCGCCAAGTGATAAGCGTGACACTACCGAGAAGCTTGCCACCAAAATTCGTGGCATTGTTGAGACTTTACTTAAACAGTTATTAGGCAAGGCACCAAACGAGCAGGTTCTTGAATCGTTGTCGTTTATGGAAAAAAGCCTGTTTACTGACAATGAGGGTCAACAACGTCTTGGTACGGTTCTGCCTGATACGCTGGTCACTGACATGAAAAAAAGCTTTGCAGAAGTCGCTGCTGGAAATGGCAAGGCACAACGTGATGCATTAACCCAGCAATTTAAAACTTTTGCTGATGCATTGATTCACCACTTCATGACCGAATTTAACAAAACGCTGGGTCTGGGCATGATGAAACGTGGTGTTGCGAGCGTTGCAACCAGTGGTGTCGAAACAGCCGTTCACATTGTGATCAATAAGCTCATTCCAGGTTTAAGCCAAGGTGAACTTGAAGTATTTGCAAAACATTTTGATCAGTTATTGGTTCAAAAGTAATTCTCCAAATGATGCAAAAGCGATGGTCATGGAACCATCGCTTTTTATTAGGCGCATGCAATATAACATTTAATATATAACATTGATTTATAATAATTATTTAATATAATCCATAGATAACAGATGATCATTTCAATTATAAACTGGATACTTATAGATCTCACATTTTCTAAATTTGCACGCTCTAAATCCGCATTTATGTTAGCATTCGCGAAGCCTTGATTTACCTGATTTAGAATCACATGTCCCCAAGCTCACAATACAAATTTTTACGTCAAGCACCTCGTGATGGCTTAAGTACAGCTGCACAGCCCTCTCGTTGGCAACAATTGCATATCGACCCTTGGCTTTGTTCTTTTTTGGTTTTAAATGCCTTACTTGGACTCACAGTATTATATAGTGCTTCTGCGCAAGATGTCGGACTAGTCAGTAAGCAAGCAATGAGCTTTGGGATTGGCTTTATTGTTATGTTTAGTTTGGCTCAAATCCCCCCAAAGGTATATCAGGCATTTTCACCTTATTTTTATGTGTTTGGTGTACTTTCCTTAGTGGCAGTCGTCATTTTTGGCGAAGTCCGTATGGGAGCACAACGTTGGATTGATATCCCTGGCTTCGGCAGTGTGCAACCCAGTGAATTTATGAAGATTGGTATGCCAATGATGATTGCTTGGTTTCTATCACGAAAAGCATTACCTCCGAGCCTTTCACAAGTTGTACTGTCATTGATGTTGATTGTCGTACCTTTTCTACTTATTGCAGAACAGCCTGACTTAGGTACATCACTACTGGTTCTGGCCAGTGGTATTTTCGTACTATTTTTAAGTGGTTTATCTTGGCGACTCATCGCTGCAGCAGCAGGTCTAGCCGCAATTATTATTCCAATTGCTTGGGAATTTTTACTACATGATTATCAACGTCAGCGTGTTCTTACATTATTAGATCCTGAAGCAGATGCTCTTGGCACAGGTTGGAACATTATTCAGTCTAAAACTGCGATTGGCTCAGGAGGATTCTCAGGTAAAGGGTTCTTAGAAGGCACCCAATCTCATCTACATTTCTTACCTGAAGGCCATACCGACTTTATTATTGCCGCTTATTCTGAAGAATTTGGCTTAATTGGCGTGACACTGCTTATTATTCTTTATTGTGCAATTATCTTTAGAACATTCCAAATTGGATTGCAGTGCTTCCATAACTATGGTCGCTTGGTCGCAGGCGCATTTGGTTTGTCATTTTTTGTTTATGTATTTGTAAATGCAGGTATGGTCAGTGGTATTTTACCCGTAGTTGGTGTGCCTTTACCCTTCATGAGTTATGGTGGGACGGCAATTATTACCCTGATGTCTACTTTTGGACTGGTTATGTCTATTCATACACATCGATAATGAGGAATTTTATAAACATATGTTTCTTCCTAATTTAAATAAAACTTTTAAATTGCTTGGTTTGAGTGCCAGTTTATTTGTCAGCAGTAATTGGGCTCAAGCAAATGAATTTTATACACATCCGAATTACTTTGCTTTTAAGCAGAAAGCAATGTCAACTTATAATTTAACGAGTGAACAAATTGATGCAGCCATGAGTGGCGCTAAGGATTTACCTAATATTCTCAATATCATGACTCGCCCAGGCGAAAGTAAACCTTGGTATGAATATCGTTCAATGTTTCTTGTTGATGGCACTATTCAACGCGGGGCAAACTTTAAAAATCAATATCAAGATGCGTTGAATCGTGCTGAACAGCAGTTTGGCGTACCTAAAACAGTCATTCTGGGCATTTTAGGTGTAGAAACAGGTTATGGTGCGAATAAGGGCTCTTTCGTCACTAGAGATGCGCTTGCGACACTCGCTTTCGGTTATCCTCGTCGAGCAGACTATTTTAGTGAAGAATTAGCCGCCTTGATCGCTTGGACGTACAAAGAAGGTTATCCAACAAATAGTATCGTGGGTTCATATGCAGGTGCTATTGGTTATCCGCAATTCATGCCAAGCAATATTCAAAAGTTGGGCGTAGATTATGATGGAAATGGTCACATTGATTTAAGAAATTCAGCAACAGATGCTATTGGCTCTATTGCTAACTATTTAGCTCAACATGGTTGGCAGCGCGATCGACCAATTGGGTTTCCAGCCCGTTACTTAGGCAACAACCCAGATAGTATTATTTCCAAGGATTTAACCCAACCTATTCCCTATGGAGAATTGAAAAGACTAGGGGTTTCCCCTGTTGACCCTTTGGTAAAAATTGATGATTTAGACTTGGTCAATGTCATTCAATTACAAGACCAATTTGGTCCAATTTACTATATTACTTATCCAAATTTCCAAGTGATTACGACTTATAATAAAAGTCGTATGTATGCAACAGCAGTATGGTTATTGGGCACCGAAGTAGCTAGTCGATAGACTAGCTTTTTTATAACATTCTGAAAAGTCAATAAAAAAATAAAGCAAAAAGATCACATATTCAGCAAAAAATATATTTTGTTACAAAATTGATTATTTTTTAACCACAAACTGTAAGTTTTTGCCCTTTTTGTAACTATTTATCGTTAAAGACTAGACACACTTTGTAAGCGATGAATATTATCCACTCAAGTAAAGTAATTGCAAAAGTGAATAATTAGACATGTGCACTATGTTTCAAAGTTGTTTTTGAAATAGAAAAGCATGTTCTCTAGGAGTTTATACAATGCAGTTTTCGCTAAAATATATTCTAGCGCTGACAGCAGGCTTAAGTTTAAGCCCGTTACATGCGGAAATGGTACAATCGACATCAATGAATAATGATGTGGATGGTTCTAATTTAGCTGCCCGCGTACTAAGCAAAGATTCTCAAAATTTTAATTCACGTTTTTCAAACGTTAATAGTCTTTCAATCACTGAGCGTTCAGGTGACCAAATCCGTCGCCAAACGATTGCTGCAAAAATCGATATTCCTGAAGACGAGCCTTCAGTGATTGAAAAACTGAATACTGTTGCTTCGAACACAGTTCGTAAATTCAGCCAAAGTGGCGTTGCATCTTGGTATGGACGTCAGTTTCATGGTCGTAAAACAGCAAGCGGTGAAACATTCGATATGAATGGATTAACTGCAGCTCACCGTAGCCTTCCTTTAAACTGTTATATCCGTGTAACAAATAAAGACAACGGCAAGAGTGTTGTAGTAAAAGTAAATGATCGTGGTCCATTCCATGGTAACCGAGTACTAGATTTATCTTATGGTGCTGCAAAGCAACTTGGTATGTCTGGTTCTGGTACTAGTAATGTGAGCATCGAACGAGTTGATGGGCCAAGTTCTTAATAACTTAGTTTTACACTCTCCAAAAAAAGCCACCTAGTGTGGCTTTTTTTATTATGAGACTAAAGAATTTAGAAATTACAGTTATTTTTTGGAGCAACATCATATCCGCGAATGATTTTGACCCTTTTTATTTAATTCGTTATATTGAGCAAATAAAAATGAATAGAGTAAAGGAATTAACATGAAGTCAATTGATACGTGGTTTGATGAGTATAGTGACAGCCATCAAAATCAAACCAATAAAAAAATTCATTGGGTTTGTGTCCCAGCTATTCTTTTTTCAATTATTGGTATTTTGGCTCATTTTAGCACCCTACTCACCGCTTTGCTTCTTGTACTCACTTTAGTATTTTATGCTCGCTTAGATATTGTTTTGGCTGTTGCAATGGCTGCACTGTTAGCCGTTATGGCATGGCTCATTATTATTTTACCTGTAGGCGTAGGATTCTATATTGGTGTCTTTGTGATTGCTTGGATTGGCCAATTTTATGGTCACAAAGTTGAAGGGAAAAAGCCTTCTTTCTTTAAAGACTTACAATTCCTCCTCATTGGCCCTGTATGGTGCATGGACGCTTATTTAGCTAAAGTCCTACCTAAATGGAAATCTCGTCAGAAATTAGCGCTTACAAGCTGATTGAGAACATGCAAATAGAATAAGTGATAAAGGGAAAATATCATTGATATATTTTCCCTTTATATTTTAACCATCCGTCAATATGTTTTCTTTGTGGATCATGATGGGTCCAATGAATCACACCGCCTTTTGGGTTATATTCATATTCACCAAAAAACTCAAGTTGATCACCTTTTTTAAGCTCGTCTATTCTTGGGGCTAAATCAATATTATGTGCAATCAAAACCGTTAAACCATTCTCAAGTTTAAGAATAATTTTCTGATGTTTTGAACCTTGATTGTCATCTGGTAAAACTGCTTTCACAATACCCTGCGCTTGAACTTGAATATTGCTTCTTTGCTGTTGATAAGCCTGCATGATCTTGTTTTGATCATCAACAGAAATATTAGTATCTGAAACTGAAGTTTGTGTGGTGCTGCTAGTAATTCTAGTATTTTGCTTTTCTTTAAAATCGAAACTCAAATAAGCTGCAAACAACAAAATGATTACTACAAGAATTAGATTATTTATTTTAGTTTTCATCGCAAATTTCCTAACCAAATCCAGATAACAAAATGCCAATCAAGTTGATTGGCATTTTGTTGCTTATCGAACTAAATCCATCGCCATTTAAAATAAACGATTCATACCATTCAAAGCTGCTACACGATATGCTTCTGCCATCGTTGGATAGTTGAATGTCGTTTCAACGAAGTACTTCAACGTATTGTTTGGACTATGCATCACCACTTGCCCAATGTGAATAATCTCTGCCGCATTATTACCAAAGCAGTGAATACCTAGTACTTCTAAAGTATCGCGATGGAACAAGATTTTTAATTCACCGACAGTATCACCCGTAATTTGGGCACGAGCTAGATGACGGAATGAAGCCTGACCTACTTCATAAGGTACTTTTTCTTCAGTTAATTGCTGCTCGTTCTTACCAATTGAAGAAATTTCTGGGATTGTATAAATACCTGTTGGTACATCTTTAATTGGCTTAACATTTTTCTCACCAACCATATTTGCACCTGCACAACGCCCTTGGTCATAAGCAGCCGATGCAAGTGATGGCCAACCAATCACATCCCCTGCAGCATAGATGTTATCAACTTCAGTTTGGTATTGATCATTGACCATCAGCTGACCACGGTTATTCGGTGTTAGACCGACATTTTCCAAACCAAGACCATCTGTATTACCAGAACGACCGTTGCACCATAAGATGGCATCAGCTTTGATTTTCTTGCCGCTCAGCAAATGTAAAACCACATGATCATCAAAGGTTTCTAAGCGGTCAATTTGCTCATTATGTCGAATCAATACGCCTTGCTCACGTAAGTGATATGACAATGCATCTGCGATTTCATCATCAAGGTAGCTTAAAAGCTTTTGTTGAGTATTGATCAAATCAACTTTATGGTCTAAACCAATGAAAATCGAGGCATATTCGCAACCGATCACACCAGCACCATAAATAATGATTTTTTGAATTGAATAATCCAAATCAAGAATTTTATCTGAATCAAATACACGCGGATGATTGAAATCTAAACCTTGTGGTTGATAAGGACGACTACCTGTTGCAATCACGATTTGCTTACAAATGATCGTATCTTTGATTCCGTCCTGACCAAAAATCAAAACCGTATTTTTATCTTGGATATAAGCACGTCCATGAAACACATCAATTTTGTTGCGATCATAGAAACGTGTATGCGTATCAACTTGCTGTTGAATTACCTTATGTGCATTACGTAGCACTTGTTTCATGGTGAATTGTTTCCACTCACCGACCTTTTGAAACATTGGGTCACGTTGATATCGAATAATACTTGATACTGTTTGACGTAATGCTTTACTCGGAATTGTTCCTACGTGAGCACAATTACCACCAAGTTGATCACGTATATCAACGATCGCTACACGTCTACCTGCTTTAGCTAGCTTCATTGCCGCGCCTTCACCAGCTGGGCCAGAACCGAGAATTACTGCATCAAATTTTACAACATTCCCACCTACGACCTCTTTCTTACGTGGCATTCAAAGCTCCTTTGTCTCTTCGCTATTTACTTCTATATATATGATAACTAATATGCTATGGCTTGATGTATTTCTCAACCATATATTTTTATATATTCACATTTTCAAAATGAATACCTAATTCATCCTATAAACCAATAAATTTGACTATAATAATCGAATATCTCAAGCAATAGGTTGTAGAAAATAATATGTCTGAACACCGTAAACCTGAACAGGGCATAAAACTTCGTGGCGCAGAAAAAGTCGCAAGAATTCCTGTAAAAGTTATACCTACGGTTGAAGTGCCTCGTAAACCAGACTGGATTCGCGTCAAAATGACTGCACCTGAAGAGGTTCAGCGTATAAAAACAACTCTACGTTCGCAAAAACTCCATACTGTTTGTGAAGAAGCTGCCTGCCCTAACCTCCCTGAGTGTTTTGGTGGTGGCACTGCTACTTTTATGATCATGGGTGATATTTGTACTCGCCGTTGCCCGTTTTGTGACGTGGCGCATGGTCGGCCAAATGCATTAGACCCTGATGAACCACGCCACATGGCTGAAACCATTTCTAACTTAGGTCTTAAGTATGCAGTGATTACTTCTGTAGACCGTGATGATCTATTAGATGGTGGTGCTCAACACTTTGTGGATTGTATTAAAGAAGCTCGCGCACTCAGTCCAAAAACTTTATTAGAAATTTTAGTTCCAGATTTCCGTGGGCGTATGGATATTGCCTTACGCATCATGACCGAATGTCCACCCGATGTTTTCAATCATAATATCGAGACTGTTCCTCGCTTATACAAAGCAATGCGTCCAGGTTCTGACTATCAACATTCTTTAAATCTTTTAAAAATGTTTAAAGAATACTGTCCTGACGTACCAACGAAATGTGGTTTGATGGTGGGGATTGGTGAAACAGAAGAGGAAGTGATTGCTTTACTCGATGATCTTCGTGCGCACGACGTAGATTACGTGACTATTGGTCAATATCTACAACCTTCTAAACAGCATGCACCGATTGATCGTTTTGTTACACCAGAAGAGTTTGAGCGTTATGCTGAACATGGTCGTAAATTAGGTTTTAGAAATATTTGGTCAGCGCCAATGGTTCGTTCGAGCTATTTCGCAGATCGTCAATATCACGGCGAACCTGTTCCAGCAGTACGACGTAAAGTCGATCCTGCAAAAAAAATCACAGTACAAACTGTCGAAGCGTAAGCAATAAATATATCGAAATCGAGAGAGTTTTAAAATTCTCTCGATTTTTTATTTTTGAGTTTTAAAGATTATATTTTTTTCATAACAATTACTTTAATAATTTAGAGTTTCTTAGCTGCCGTGAAGTTGGTGTGAATAATTACAACTCAAAACTCAAATACGAAAAAATCACTTAAAAACACTAGTTTACTTTCAAGCTTGCCCCACTTAATCTAACAAAAGTAAATATAAGATTTTTAAATTATTCATTTAAAAATAAAAGTCGAAATCTTTTTCTAAGGCTAGACCCCTCATTACAGCAATCCAATAACAAGAAGCTCAGAGTGAATAAATAACAGGGAATCCTTCTCAAAAGCTTCTTATAACCAAAATATGTATCAGGATAAACGACTATGAATAAACGAGCATTAACTTTGACCGCAGCAACTCTGGGTAGCCTAATATTATTGGGTTGTAATAATGATTCTAACAACGATACAGAAACTACAAATACTAATACAGGTGACACATTAATCTTAACAAACAACGGTATGATCAGTTCAATAGACCGAATGATGCCAAATAAAATCGTGTCAAATCTTAAAATTACAGGTCTACAAACAGATGATGAACTCGTTGGAATCGATTATCGCCCGAAAGATGGGAAACTTTATGCGGTGGGATTATTAGGTAATATCTACACTTTGAATCCTGCAACTGGTTCAGCCACTTTTATAAAAAAATTAATGGCTGACCCTACTGATACGACTGATGGAAATGCAGCATTTACTAAGATTTTAGGGGATGCGAATCTTATTACTGTGAACTTCAATCCAGTTGCAGATCGTTTGAGGGTTATAACAAATACGGGACAAAACCTTCGAATTAATGTTGATACTGGCGCAACGATTACTGATGGCGCTATCAATTTGACAGAAAGCAACCCTACCATTGTCGCTGGTGCATATACCAATGCATTTGCAGGAACTGGATCAACCAAACTCTATAGTATTGATCAAAATAGTGATCGAATTTATATCCAAAATGCGAATGCTGGAACATTGGGTGTTTCAGCTGCGTTGGGAGCAGATATAAACATTAATGGCGGTGGTGGATTTGACATCGATCCTGTGAGTAACGTCGGCTTCGCAGCGCTAAAACTCAATACTGGTGGTTATAAATTCTTTCAACTTAATCTAGCAAACGTAGGAACAAGCAATGATGCCATTTTTGCATCTGGTGACCTAAATAGTAACTTTAATAGCATGGGAATTCGCGGTATCGCATTAAAAAGAGCAAGTGATGCCACCGCTCAAGCTTATGGATTGACGGCCAATAATAAATTATTGAACTTTGCTTTGAATAATCCAAATGCGGTTATGGAAAAAACCATCACAGGTTTACTCGTTGATGAGAAATTTATTGGAATTGATTACAGACTCAGAACCACTACGACCAATTCTGGAAAACTTTATGGTCTTACCAATAAAGCAAACTTGTATACTATAAATACAGATACGGGAATGGCTAACCTGATTACCTCACTCAAACCTGCGACGGGTAGTAGTTTCACAACATTAGATGGAACAAGTTTTGCCGTTGACTTTAACCCTACTGCAGACAGACTAAGAGTCATCAGTGATTCTGGACAAAATCTAAGAATTAACGTCGATACTGGTGATACTACAAAAGATGGCGATATTAACGGAATTTCTGAGGCTAAAGTTACGGCAGCTGCATATACCAATAGTTTCGCAACACCTATTGCGATGTTAGCTACTGAACTATTTGATCTTGATCAAACAGGCAAAACTCTCACTAAACAGAATCCACCAAACGAAGGTACATTAAACCTGATCGGTAATTTAGGAATCAACTTAGGTATAGACAATGGCTTTGATATTGCTGGTGGTGACAATGGCTTAGCTTTAGCGACTGTGGCAGGTGAAACTGGACCATCTGTACTTTATCGAGTCGACTTAAATAGCGATACAACAATTACAACACCTAGAGCACGTTTAGCTATCAGTGTAGATGGAACACCAAATTTAGCAGCTTCAACTATTGGTGGTAACACCACTCCACAAGTCATCGACCTAGCGATCTTACTTAAATAAGCTGAAATCAAAAAAACCGCATCATTGATGCGGTTTTTTATTTTTGCCTATAAAATTTAAGCAATATGTTTTTGTACGATAATCGAACCAACCGAATATCCTGCGCCAAATGATGAAATTACAGCATATTCACCATTATTTACCTGCTCGCCTGTACGGTGCATTGCAATAATTACGCCCGCAGAAGAAGTGTTAGCAAACTCATCCAAAATAATTGGTGCACGATCTAAATCAGCATCCTTACCAACAACGAGTTTTAAAATTAACTCATTCATATTAGCATTCGCTTGATGCAACCAGAAGCGTTTAACTTGTTCAGGTGTTAATTGTAATTTTTCCAACTGTGCTGTAATGATTTTTGCGACAAGTGGACAAACTTCTTTAAACACTTTGCGCCCATCTTGACGGAACAATTTGTCATCAACAACCGCATCTTCACTACGGTTTAAGAAACCAAAGTTATTGCGGATGTTATTTGAAAATTGGGTAAACAAATGAATATCTAAGATTTCATAACCTGATTTGGTTTCAGTTTCTTCGATAATTGAAGCCGTTGCAACATCACCGAAAATGAAATGTGCATCACGGGTACGGTAGTCTAAATGACCTGAGGTAATTTCAACATTGAGTAATAATACACGGCGTGCGCCACATTTCACTGCATCATAGGCTTGCTTCAAACCAAATGTTGCAGCAGAACAAGCCACATTCATGTCATAAGCATAACCTTGGATACCCAAAGCTGACTGAATTTCAATTGCAACCGCTGGATAGGCACGTTGCATATTTGAACAAGCTAAGATCACAACATCGATGTCTTCTGCGGTAACACCTGCATTTTCCATCGCTTGTTTTGCAGCAATGACGCCCCACTCCGCTTGAAGTGAAAGTTCATCATTGCTACGCTCTTGTAAACGTGGACGTAAGCGTTTTGGGTCAAGAATACCAGATTTTTCGACCACATAACGGCGTTGGATACCAGAAGCTTTTTCAATAAATTCTGGGCTTGAACCACGCAATGCTTCGATCTCACCTGCTGCAATTTTGTCAGCATTTTCTTGATTAAATTGTTCTACATAAGCATTTAAACTTTCAACCAACTCTTGATTAGAAATAGATTCGGTTGGGTGAAATAACCCTGTACCTGTTATACGAATGCCCATGTAAAACTCCTGTAAAGAATGCTTCTAACTTTCATTATTGCTCAGTTTAACCGATTGCTAATCGATCCCATAGTTTTTGCAATCTAGTTGGTGAAATTGGCATCTTTGTTTTCATCGGTTGAGAAAACAAGGAAATTCTAAGTTCTTCCAACATCAAATACAATTCTTTGATTTTAGGATCATTTTTAAATTTAAATACTTTGTCCATCCATGGATCAACATCGTCAATTGCAGCGAGGTCACGTTGTAGATTATTTGGCAAACGATCCAAACGCAATAGCAATGCTTTTAAAAACCGTGGGTATTCCTGCCAAATCTCAACAGGTTTACTGTAGACAAAGTTCGCCAACGACATTAAATCAAGTTGGTCTTCTATGTCATCCACACTTCGACCAAAGATATCCTGATCTAAAACCAATAACTCGCGACGAATTTGCTGCCATTGAGTAAAAATATCAGTAATATCAATTAAAACTTTTTGACCATCTGCCAAGAATTGCTTTTTTACATCAGCAATTAGCTGATTAAATTCCGCTGTATCTTTAGGCAAGGTTTTTATTGAAACTTGTAAGGTTGCATAAACCAGCATTTGTTCCAACTTCGCCCGATCACCTAAAGGCGAATATGCCAAAGCTAATGGTTTGGAAATCTGTTTTTTCAATTGACGAATTAAATCCCCCAATTGCATGTGTAAAAGACGAATCACGCCTTCACGATGTTGCTTAATTGCTTCATCCTGATCATTAAAGGTTTGAATCACCACACCCGACTCATCTTTAACATCAAGTTCAGCAAAAACTTTACTTGGAACCAAAGCCTGATATTGCTTTACGACCACTCCCGTGACTTTTTGAGACGCTTCAAATACAAAATTTTCAGGAAAAGTCTGGAACTCACCCTTTTGCTGCTTCACAGGACGATGAGTTTCGACACGACAACGCGCTTTGAGTTCGTCTAAATCACGTCCTTGCGCAATGAGTTTGCCTTTTTCATCCACAACTTTAATAAAAGGCACGAGATATTGATCAATACGTTCAAAAGAAAAATCTTTTTCAGTAATTTGCTCACCGCGCAGAGCAAAAGCTAAGTAACTAAACAGATGTTCACGCAAATGTACTGCATCGACACCTTGCATCAGTTTTTTCGCAGTATCTGGAATCGGGACTAAATTACGACGTTTGTCTTTAGGCAACGCCTTGAGCAAAGCCTCAATTAAATCCTGACGCCACCCAGGAATCCCCCATGACCATTGTTTTTCATCTACTTGTGGCAAAGCCTGCATAGGAATTTTAACCGTTGCACCATCTTCATCATGGCTTGGATCAAAACGATAACTCGCAGCCAAACGCAATTGTCCATTATGTAAATAATCTGGGAATTGCTGTGTGGTTGGTCGATCATTCATCCATAACGCATCATCTTCTACAAAAAGATAACGCGGATGATCTGGCTCTACTGTTGCACGCCAATCTTCAAAACTACGGCGGCTAGCAATTTCCTCTGGCACTTTTTCAGCATAAAATTGATAAATAGTTTCTTCATCGACCACTAAATCACGACGACGCAGTTTATCTTCAACTCGCTCAACTTCTTCAAGTTTAAGTAAGTTGTGTTTTAAAAATGGCGGTGTAATACCCAAATTACCAGTCGTTAAGGCATCCCGTAAAAAGATTTCATGTGCCGCGGCTTGATCAACTTTCTCAAAATTCACCATACGTTTTGGTTCAATAATTAAACCAAACAATGAAATTTGCGCATAGGCATTCACAATGCCTGCTTTTTTCGACCAATGTGGTTCGAAATAGTGATATTTCAATAGCTCACGTGCAGCTAATAAAATCCATTCAGGATCAATTTTTGCTAAAGTTCGTAAATACACTTGAGAAGTTTCCACCATCTCAAATGCCATCACCCAAGCAGTATTGGTCTTATGCAGTGTACTGGCAGGAAATACTTTGGCTTTCTGCTGACGTACCGCCATAAAGGTATTACGTTCATCGGTTTTATTGGCGATAAATGACAGTAAACCTGTTAACAAAGCACGATGTAAATTTTCATAATTGGCTGCCTTTTCATTAAAGCTTAGCTTTAATCCTTCAGCCAACTCAACTAATTGTTGATGGGTTTGCTTCCATTCCCGTAAACGCAACCAACTTAAAAAATGTTGACGCGCAAATTGACGGCGCTTGTTTTCAGACTGCGTATCAGGACTGGTTTGCAACGTATTCCAAAGTTTTAAATAGAATAAAAAGTCTGAATCTGCTTCTTTGAATAAAGCATGCTTCTGATCAGCCTGCATTTGTTTATCAGCAGGTCGTTCTCGTGGATCTTGAATTGCCAAAGCACTGACAATAATCAATGTTTCTTTCAGCACACCAAAATGAGCGCCACCAATCAGCATACGAGCTAATCGTGGATCAATCGGCATGCGTGCCATCATTTGACCGACTTTAGTTAAATCATTCTTACGTTCGCTTAATGCACCTAACTCAATCAAGAGCTTGCGTCCATCATTCACCAAACGAAAATCAGGTGGCTCAATAAAGTCAAAATCTTCTAAACTACCTAAACCAAGACTTTGCATTTGTAAAATTACAGAAGCCAAGTTCGTCCGTTTGATCTCTGGTTCGGTAAACTCGGGACGACTTAAAAAATCTTCTTCACTGTATAGACGAATACACACACCCGCAGCAATACGACCACAACGACCTTTACGCTGATTGGCTGCTGCCTGTGAAATTGCTTCAATCGGTAAGCGTTGCACACGTGAACGGTAGTTATAACGTGAAATACGAGCAAAACCGCTATCAATCACATACCGAATATTAGGAACGGTTAATGCTGTTTCAGCAACGTTGGTTGCAATAATGATACGGCGACCTTTGCCGCTTGGACTGAAAATCTTTTGCTGCTCGGCGAGTGCCAAACGTGCATATAAAGGCAACACTTCAGTATGCCGAGGACCATATTTTTGCAGCGTTTCCTGTAATTCTCGGATTTCTTGCTCAGTGCTGGCAAAAATCAAGATATCAGCATGTTCTGGATGCCCTTTAGCCTCAGCATCGGCAAAACACTCTTCGACCGCTTGTACAACAGCACGTGGTAAGTTCTCTTCAAAATCATCAAACTCATCATCATCACTACCAATAATACTGAGTTCCGAAATTGGACGATAACGTACTTCAACAGGGAAGCTCCGCCCTTCTACTTCAAAAATCGGTGCATCATTGAAGTATTGGCTAAAACGATTTACATCTAAAGTCGCTGACGTCACGATTACTTTTAAATCAGGACGCTTTGGTAATAACTGTTTGAGATAACCCATGATGAAATCGATATTCAGTGAACGCTCATGGGCTTCATCGATAATGATTGTGTCGTATTTTGAAAGGAAGCGGTCGTTCGTCAGCTCAGCCAACAAAATACCATCCGTCATCAAACGCACGATAGAATCTTGCGATCCCTGCTCATTAAAACGGATTTTAAAGCCAATCGCCTCACCCAGTTTCTGCCCAACTTCTTCTGCAATACGTTGCGAGACACTACGAGCAGCTAAACGTCGCGGCTGAGTATGCCCAATCATCCCAGTGAGACCACGACCAGCAAGCATAGCAATTTGTGGTAACTGTGTGGTTTTACCCGAACCCGTTTCACCCGCCACAATAATCATTTGATGCTTTTGTATTGCGGCAATCAAACGATCTGCATACTGAGTAACAGGTAAATCTTGATTGAGTTTAATTTGGGGAATACGCGCTAAGCGTTGTTTGACTTTGTGGTTAGACTGTTCAAACAGTTTTTCGATTTCTGCTGTTTCTGTTTTTTTATCTTTGCGCAGTCGATTTAAACGGTGACGGTCACGTGCCATAACCCATTGATCTACATTTAAATGACTCTGCACTGAACAGCTTTCCTAGAAAATAAACTAATCAGCTATTTTACGCCTTAAAGCGTTGCTATGCAAAGCAACCACATTTAGTTCTTTTCAAAAACATGCACTATTCAATTGATACACAGGGGTACTTTTACATTTTCTTATTTTTAAACCAAGCAAAACATAGGTAAAAATCTAAGTGTATATCTTGGTTTTCTCTATATTTTTTAGATTTTTGCAATTTTACCCTTGAATTTTAATACTATCGACTGCATGTTGTTATGCAAGTTAGTTTTAGGTATTCGTCATATTTGCTTCATCTTATTGGAGTCAAATAGGCTTATATCTTAGGGTGAAAATCGTTTTATATTGATTCATTCAATTTTCCGATTTTAATCATGTAAAAATACTATTTCCCCAATAACTAAAAATTATTTATTCTTAACCTCGTAAACAAATAAGGCTTTAGCCTCTCAATAAAACCTCAATCATGGAGACAATGATGAGCTTAATTAATACTGAAGTTAAACCATTTAAAGCTGATGCATTCCGTAACGGTGAATTCATTCAAGTCACTGATGCTGATCTTAAAGGCAAATGGTCTGTTCTTATTTTTATGCCTGCTGCATTTACTTTCAACTGTCCTACTGAAGTTGAAGATGCTGCTGAAAACTACGAAGAATTCAAAAAAGCTGGTGCAGAAGTTTATATCGTAACAACTGATACTCATTTCTCTCACAAAGTATGGCACGAAACTTCTCCTGCTGTAGGTAAAGCTCAATTTCCATTAGTTGGCGATCCTACACATCAATTAACACGTGCTTTTGATGTGCATATCGAAGAAGCTGGTTTAGCTTTACGTGGTACGTTCATCATCAACCCAGAAGGCGTAATTAAAACTGCTGAAATTCATGACAATGCAATTGCACGTGATGTTTCAGAAACTTTACGTAAGCTTAAAGCTGCTCAATTCGTAGCAAGCCACCCAGGCGAAGTTTGCCCAGCTAAATGGAAAGAAGGTGAAGCGACTCTTGCTCCATCGATCGACCTCGTTGGTAAAATCTAATTTTTAGATTTAACAATGTTGAAAAGAAACCACTCTAAAAGAGTGGTTTCTTTTTATTTGTCAGTTGCTCACTTTTTGCGATACATCGATCTCAATTCAATAGTAAATTTTTTACAATTCTTATACTTATAAATTTATAACGAAATTCATTTATCAATTGTCAGCCTGCTTTACATGGAGTAATGTCAAATTATGAAACATAAAGAGTTTTTCGTATGTACTAAATGATCAAACTAAAATGGGGGCAAATATATGGAAAAAACTATTGTTGTAACCTTTTGGAAATATGATATTTCTTCACGCTACTTAAAAATTTTTTACAGCAATGGCACAGCCGAGCTTTATCACCCTGTTCCAGAATTTGTGTATGACAATTTGCTACGCACAACTGATAAGACTGCTTTTGTCCATAAATACCTTGAGTTTGATCTGCATTTTAAACGACTTTATCTTTTAGCCTCATAAATAAAAAAACCAGCCTATATTAAGGCTGGTTTTTTTATTTAAATTTATTAAGCAGCTTCGACTTCAACTTGTTCAGCATACTTCTCTAATATTTTTTCTTTTGCGTCTGGATGAATATTAATTTTCTCCATATTGCCTTTGTAATGCTCTACTACTCGATCATCCATAATTTTTGACCACCATGAAGGAATAAAGGCTGGTAAAATCATCGCTCCATAGCCCGCTGGTAACTGTGGTGCATTTTCAAAATGACGTAGAGTTTGGAAGCTACGTGTTGGATTTGCATGATGATCTGAGTGACGCTGTAATTGATACAAGAACAAGTTAGTCACTACATTGTTATTGTTCCAACTATGCTCAGGTAAAGTACGCTCATATTGACCATTGGCTTTCTTTTCACGTTTTAAACCATAATGCTCAATATAATTTACTGATTCAAACAAAGTAATCGCATAGGCAGCCTGTGTCACTTGGAACGGTACTGAACGCACTCCAAATTTGCTAAACATAGCAGCATGGTACACAGCAGACATCGCCCAACCATGAATCAATTCATTCTCTTTACAGAAGAATGGCAATTTTTTACGCTCTAAACGATTTTTCTCAATTTCGATCGCAGATTTGAAACTACCAATCACTGTACGAGGTAAAAATTTCCAGAAAGTTTCACCAAGTCGAGATGATGCTGGATCTTCTGGCGTTGCAACACGGCGGTGATGACCATATGGATGCTCAATACGGAAGTGATTATAGCCCGATGGAGCTAATGCCAAATGTGATAAATAATGTTCGAGACGACCACTTTTATGACTCAATTCATGCGCCGTATTGATGGCAATACCATTCACCATCCCCACCAACGTACCCAATAACGCTTGATCTGCAAGTGATGTACCTTTACGACTTGCCAAATAAGTGCCGTAAATATTGGTCGCATATTGCAATGGAATAAAAAGTTTAACAATTCGAGAATAATATGGATCAGCTTCTAAATCTGCAATCGCATCAAGTGGTGGATTTTCTGTGTCCTCACCAATTAACTTATCCAATGCAGGAATAACACCATGAATAAATAATGGGCCAAAAGAGGCAAATAATTTTTTGGTTTTTTCCGGTCCAAATTGATAACCTGCTAAACCACTCATTGCAATGGTCGGTACTGCCAAACCCAATAACCACAAATGACGTTTTTTATCTTTAAAAGTTGTTGTTGCTTGCTCTACATCCAGTTGAGTATGCATATTCATTAGAAACTCCTCAATCAAACACAAAATGTTTTGCTTGAATTGATTGTGTTCTTTTGCAGTCACTCTATATTATCATTTTAAGACTTGATATTATCATTTTAAGACTTTAGTGGTTTTTTATTGTGCAAAAACAGCAAATCCCTGTTATTCCGTCTCGTTATTACTTGCGGTTGATCGAAATTCTGATTGGTACTCATCAATATGATAATGAGGTATTAAACGCATTTCATAACGAACTCTCTAAAACTGAACTTTTATCAATTCAACAAATTGAACAATTTATTGCACTTGGCCTGAGCCTACCTAACACAGAAGATTTGGCTTTTGAACTCGGTAAAAATCTAAAACTCAGTTCGCATAGTTTGGTTGGATATGCATTAATGACCAGTCCAAATTTAGAACATGCATTGAGATTAATCGCACAATATTTTCGGCTAATTATGCCAAGCTTTAAGCTATCGATTCAATTTCCAACTAATCAACATAAAGTTGAGTTATTACTTGAACCAATCTTACAAATGAATAAGCAATGTTTAGCATTTCATATTGAAGCAATCGCGGTTGGCTTTTACTACAGCCTGCTGGAACTGGCTGGACAGCAACTACAACGTTATCAGGTTTATCTAAGCATTCCTGAACCTGTGTATCAGGAACGTTATCTACATTTAGTCAAAGCCAGCTTTTATTTTAACTATACGTGGATGTCTGGCATCCGTGTCGTGATTGATCAACAACAGTTGGCACTTTCCTTACCTTTGGCGGATGCTCATAGCCTAAAAGTGGTTGAACAACGTTGTCAGGAACAGATTCAAAAAATTTACCATCAGGGCGAAATTGTTGAATGGGTCAGCATGATGCTAAGACAAGCCAATCAAGTGCCGACCTTAACCGAATGCGCTAAAGTTCTAAATATTTCTACCAAAACCCTGCAACGCTATTTACAGCAACAAGGAGTTGAATTTCATGCCTTAAAACAGCAGATCAGCATTGAACGCGCTATCGACCTTCTACAAAATTCAACCTTTACCATCACCCATATTGCCTATGAATTGGGTTATTCCAACCCTGCAAACTTCACCCGCGCATTTAACAAAGTATTAGGTTGTAGTCCCCAGAGCTATCGCTCAAAACATCAAGATCAAACGCATCTACTTCAAGACAACCAGACATAAACCTGCACCTACAGGTAAAATAGTACTCATATAATTTTCGTCCGCTTTAATCAACTCAAGAAAATCTTTGACCTCAGCAGCATGCGAAATCACATTATCAACGATCAATGTATTACCCGAGAACTGCAATAGACGTTTTAAATCATTCCAGTAACTCACATAGCAGCCACGTTCCGCATCTAATAAAATTAGATCATAGGATTCAGTTGCTTGTGCCAAATAATCTGAGGCATCGCCGACCCAAAAATCAATAAAACGCTCTAATCCAAATTCTTCAGCATATTTCTTGGCTTGAGCACTTCGGAAAGCATTGATCTCTAGGGTTTGAACTTTACCTCCGACCGATTTTGCAGCCTCAGCCAACCATAAGGTTGAATATCCCGTCGATGTTCCAATTTCTAAAATCTGCTTTGATTGCTGAGTACGTACTAACATCCCAAGTAACTTAGCAGATTCTGCTTCAATATTTCGGTAACGTTTTAAACGATCAGACTGCCGAGCATCATGTTGCTTAAGTTCATCATATAAATCAGCAATACGTTGTAAAAAAACGGCGCTCGTCATGTCTTGTCTCCGTAATGCTCAAAAGCAAAAGTTCAAATTTAAGTCGCTTGTATTAATTTAAAACGTGGAATAACTTGCCCATCTTCAAGTTCAACTGTTTCAACAAACATCGATAATGGACGCACCCACATTGAATAATCACCATATAAACATTGATATACAACAAGTTGTTCCTCAGTTTCACTATGTCTAGCAACATTAAATACCTGATAAATTTGACCCTTGTAGTGTTGATAAATACCACGTTGTAATACCATTTGCTGCTTCCTTATATACGTCATGAAATAATTGCAGTTATATAACAAGTTTGAATATATTCAAATTTTTAGGTATAAAAATCTTCAAAATGTTTATTTTATCTTAAATTCAAAAATCCGATCAAACCCATAAAAACATACTGTTTTACCTATTTATTAGTTTTGCGTACTATAGCTTCATCGAATGAATTTAGCTGATTTGAACTGCTTAGAATTTGGAGAAATACATGTTAGATCAAAATATTAAAACTCAATTAAAAGCTTACTTAGAACGTTTAGAAAGTCCAATCGAGTTAGTTGCGGCTTTAGATGAATCAGACAAAGCTGCAAAAATCAAAGAACTCGTGACTGAAATTGCAGAACTTTCTGACCAAGTTACGGCGCGTTTTGACGGTTCAAACGCTCGCCGTCCGAGTTTCGGTGTAGCTAAAGCAGGTGAACAACCACGTGTGTTCTTTGCTGGTTTACCGATGGGACATGAGTTTACCTCTTTGATCTTGGCTTTATTACAAGTATCAGGTTACGCACCTAAAGTATCTGATGAAGTCTTGAACCAGATCAAAGGCTTAAATTTAAAAGCAAACTTTGATGTGTTTGTTTCATTGAGCTGCCATAACTGTCCAGATGTGGTTCAAGCACTCAACTTGATTGCAATCTATAACCCGAATACAACGGCGACCATGATTGATGGTGGTTTCTTCCAAGAAGAAGTTGAAGAACGCAAAATCTTAGCTGTACCGATGGTGTTTCAAGACAATGAACATATTGGACAAGGTCGTATGACTTTGGAAGAAATCGTGGCGAAGTTAGATACCAACTCAGCTGAAAAAGATGCCGCAGCACTTAATGCCAAAGATGCTTTTGATGTATTGGTGATTGGTGGTGGTCCTGCAGGTGGTACAGCAGCGATTTATGCAGCACGTAAGGGTATCAAAACAGGTATCGTGGCTGAACGCTTTGGTGGTCAGGTCATGGATACTATGGACATTGAGAACTTCACCACGGTTCAAAAAACTGTAGGTCCAAAGTTTGCTCAAGATATGGAAGCCCATGTACGTGAGTACGGTGTGGATATCATGAATTTACAACGTGTCAGCAAGATCACAGGTGCAGATCAGATAGCCAATGGTCTGGTTGAAGTTGAATTGGAAAATGGGGCTAAGCTTGAATCGAAAACCATTATTCTTTCAACAGGCGCACGTTGGAGAGAAATGAATGTACCGGGTGAAGCGGAATACCGTACCCGTGGTGTTGCGTACTGCCCACACTGTGATGGCCCATTATTCAAAGGCAAACGTGTTGCGGTGATTGGTGGTGGTAACTCTGGTCTAGAAGCAGCGATTGACCTTGCAGGGATTGTGGAACATGTGACGTTGGTTGAGTTTGATACCAAGCTTCGTGCAGATCAAGTGTTGCAAGACAAGTTAAACAGCTTGCCCAATATCACTGTGATTTTGAATGCGCTCAGTACTGAAGTTGTGGGAGATGGTTCACAAGTCACTGCATTGAAATATAAAGATCGTGCGACTGATGTTGAGCATACAGTTGAGCTTGCAGGAATCTTTGTGCAGATTGGTTTATTGCCAAACACAGATTTCTTGAAGAACAGTGCGGTTGAACTCAGCAATCGTGGTGAGATTGTGATCAATGATCGAAATGAAACCAATGTCAAAGGTGTATTTGCTGCGGGTGACTGTACCACCGTGCCTTATAAGCAAATCATCATCGCGACTGGTGAAGGTGCCAAAGCGTCTCTATCCGCTTTTGATTATATGATCCGCTCTGGTGTTTAAAATAATCTAAAAACATGTACACGCATTTACATTTAAAAAATGTAAGTGCGTGTTTTTACAAGTTATCAACAAATTTTCAACTTTATTATTCATACAATTTATGTTTATATTTTCGCTATCCATACCTATTGGATGCCACAAAGAAAAGGAAACATGAAAATGAATAAATTACTTGTTGCATTAGGTCTCGCTGCTACTGTTGCGCTTGTAGGCTGTAATAAAGATAAAGCGCCTGAAACTGGGGCAACTACTGGCGAACATTTAGAAAACGCTGCTGAACAAGCTGGCGCTGATGTGAAAAATGCTGCTGATTCTGCAGCGAGCAATGTTGCTACTGCGGTAGATACTGCTGCTGATCAAATCGACGCTGCTGCTGATCATACTGCTCATGCAACTGCTGAAGCTGCTGCAAAAACTGAAGCCGCTGCACGTGATGCAACTGCTAAAGTTGCTGGTGCAGTTGAAAACGGCGCTGCTGATGTAAAACAAAAAGCTCAACAATAATTTGATCATAAAAAAGCCTCTATCATAGAGGCTTTTTTTAATGCAAAGAAAACTAACCGAGTAATCCTTCATCACGCATTGCAATTTGTACCGACTGACGTTCAGCCACTTTATTACGCAAAGCGATAATATGAGTATATGGTGTTAAATCGTGTTCAATATGATTTGACCAATTTGTAAGTACAAATAAATACGCATCTGCTGGACCAAAATTATCATCCACTAAATAATCATATTCTGATTCAGCTAAATAATTGTCGATATATTTCAGTAAACGATCTACTTCAGCATACGCTTTGGTTTTTTCATCATCCGTTAACTTACCACTAAAGAAAACTGCATAAGCATCATGCAACTCAGAATTTAAATAACCTAACCATTCAAGGACTTTGGCACGCCCCATGCCCGATGGTGGGATTAAATCCTGTTTAGGATCGTGTTGTGCCAGAAACGGTAAAATTGCAACGTTCTCAGTTAAGATTAAACCAGGATTAATCTCTAAAGCTGGAACATAACCTTTCGGGTTAATTTCATAATAATCTACCCCTTTCGAGGTTTTATGTGTTTTTAGATCAACGCGTTCTAAATCAAAATCTACATTTATTTCATTTAAAATAATATGTGCTGCCAATGAGCAAGCACCAGGTGAGTAATACAACTTCATAATTGATCCTTGTTATCTAACTCTTATGTTCTAAAATGCTTTACCATAATTTGCAAAATGTGTTTCCACAAATTTGTCAAAAAAAGTAAAAAATACTGAATGATCTGACTATTAGTGAAATTACATGATTTTGCAAGTAGTCTTATGTCAACTTTTTATTATCATCGTATATATCCTGCTCAAATAGATCATTTTTTTGAGGAGAATAGATTACTTCTATCCTCCTCTTTTTGCATAGATCACACTTTATCTTTTCTTGAGCGCTTGGAAAAACTTGCAAGACCCAAAAGACCTAAGATCGATAACCATCCAAAACTCCCCGATGAAGTATTTGACGGTGAAGGTTTATTCTCGGCATCACTCATATCAAGATCAACAATTACAGGATCATGATCTGAAGAGCGATATGCATCTTCTGAGAAAAATAATGCTTTTTGTGCATCGGTTTTATATTCTTCGTTGTAATCTAAGACTGTTGGTTCATCTGCATTGATATGCCAAGTAAATGCTTTTTTTACTTTACTATATAAATTTGCATCTGCAATTGCGTGATCTAAATTGCCTGCGCCGCCATAGCCTTCCGCATTACTTGATACACCAAATACATAGCTATAAGCCTGCTCACCTTGCCCTACAACTTTGTCATTTAATAGAACTTTGTAATTTGCCTTTTCAAACACCTGAATCGGATCTTCTTTAGCATAACTATTCATATCCCCTAAAACTAAGATGTTTGGCTTTTCTACCTGAGTTGGATTTTTTGCCATCCATTGAACGAGTTGTTCAACAGCTTTCACACGTGTCGGGTTCCAACAACCTTGCCCATCTTTTTGATCAGCGTCTGTTGTATTCGTATCAACACCTGTACATCCTTTAGATTTCAAGTGATTAGGAATAATCGTGAACATTTGCTTTCCAGAAATCGGTTGGAAAGTTTGCGCAATCGTTGATCTATTCTTATCACCTAAATCAAGTACAACTGGCTTGTTCACAGGTTTTACACGTTTGCTGTTATAAATAATAGCAACAGCAATCACATCTGTTCCTAAACGATCCTGATTTTCAGGAACTACATATTTCCAATCAGCGCCTAAAGCTTGGGTTAAATATGCAATTGCACTATTTTTATCATAGCCATTGTTTGTAATTTCCATCAAACCGTATACATCGGCATCAATTGCTTTTAAAGCTTTAATAATTTTCAGATGCTGTTTATCAAATTCAGATTGACTAGATGCACCACGCTCAGTAGGAAATCCTGTTTTGCCATTGTCATAATTTAAGACATTAAAAGCTGCTGCACGAATCAACTGCGTATCTTTAGTGGAGACATTTGGTCTTGAAGGTGTTTTAGTGACCAATTCTGGGAGATTACGCCCCTGAATAGGTTGAATGCGCCAACCATTAAAACGATATTCTAAAATCCCTTCAATGTTCTTAAGTTGATCACCAGAGCGCAAACTATTTGTTGCACTGAAGCTCTGCGGCAACCAAGGCGTTCTGTTTTGATTGTTATAACCATCATCTAAAATAATCTTCGATAATAAGTTTTTCTGTGCTAATGCTTTTGCCTCAGCAGATAAAGGTGGATATAAATTTGTTGGAATAAATAATCGCTCCTTACTCAGTGACAGCTCACCAAAGCGACCATAATTATAATTTTCACTGATGGTTAAAGTTTGTGGTAGTTTTACCAACATCCCTTGATAAAGTTGCGGTGAATTTGCAGTTAATTCAGTCAAACTATTAAACGGTAAATCAACACTTTTTGGCTGTACCTGACTTGTCATATTGCTATTACAGGTCAAAATATTTTGCTGTAACTGATCAATCTGTAATTGGTTTTGATACGCAGTCAAACGTCCTCGTAAGATCACTTCATCCCCAACTTGCCCGCCTTTAACAGAGCTACTTGCTGGAATATAAACAAAAATCGCATTACTCACGTTTGGTTTAGCTTTGCTATCAACAGTTTGAATATAGAAACCAGAGAAACCATTTTCATAACGATAATCAGCAGTGATCACACCACGGAGCGTATAGTTTTGCCCTTGAGTTGCTTTATTATTTAAATCTGCAATCGCGGTGTCCGTACTTGAGCAACTGACTATTTCAGTAATAGGAGGTGTTGTTGAGCCTGTTAGATTTGAAAAATCATTCCGATCCTTCCATGCACGCCAAGAATTATCAAGATCAAATATAGTTTTAGGATCAACCTCAGCTACAGGATTTACCGTTTGCAAGCGAGTAAAACTATTCGCTTTACTAATTGTTGTTGTGCCCCAGCCACCAGAAGCTGGTTGCTCACCCAATCTTCCAAAACGATCTACCACTTTGCCTTTATAAACCAATAAAATGGCATCATCGCCATTAAACGAAAGTGCAGCGACTTGATTGACCTTATCCCCTAACTCAGTTTGTAAGGCAGTATGTCCAACTAAAAAGCGCCCCTTACTCGCAAGATTTCCGACTAAAGGATAGACAAATGGCTTAGATGTACCACCATTATTAAACTGTTGAATCTCATAATCAGCTAAATTAACGGCTGTTTGATCTGGATTATAAATTTCTAATCCTTTTTTATTATTACTACCATCAATATATTGGCTAAACATCAACTGGGCATGTGCCACAGAAAATACCGAAGAAGCCCCCAATAAGCCTAAACAAATTGCAATCGAATGGAATTTAAAATTTTTCATAAATTTTTACTTAATGTTTAAATCGACATTAGGCTATTCAATCTCTGTGACAAAAACATGAAGATTTTTTTACAAGTTTTTGATCGTTTGGAAAAACAAATGATCAAATAAAATCATTTAAAGATTTGACTTGACCTGATGAACCCTTAAAATACGGCATTTCTATATTTATATCTCCAGAATCATGTCAAACGATCAGTTAGAAACGCAAATTACGGAACTCGACAATTTGTCTGAGCACCGTGAAATTGTGACGTTTATGCGTCGTTCAGCTCCGCTTAATACATCACAACGGACTGCTTTAGAAGATTATCGTGATTTAATTTTGGAATACCCTGTTGGTGATTTACGTCAACACTTTGAACACCCTGAACGACCTTTAACTGTTGAAATTGGCTTTGGTATGGGGCGTTCTTTGGTACTCATGGCAAAAGCCAATCCAGAACGTAATTTTGTCGGAATCGAAGTACATGTACCAGGAATTGCACAATGCGTGTATGAAGCTGGTATGGCTGGCTTGAAGAATTTATTTGTACTTGATGCAGATGCGATTCAAGTATTACGTGAAATGCCTGACAACAGCATTAACTGTGTGCAACTGTACTTCCCAGATCCATGGCAGAAGAAGCGCCACTTTAAACGCCGCTTTGTGATTCATGAACGTATGCAACTGGTTGAACAGAAGTTAGAGCTTGGAGGTACCTTCCATGCTGCTACTGATTGGGAGCCATACGCAGAATGGATGCTTGATATTTTAGATGATCGTCCAGACATGGAAAATTTAGCAGGTAAAGGTAATAGCTACCCTCGCCCTGAATGGCGTCCAGTAACCAAATTTGAGCGTCGCGGACTCGAATCTGGTCACAAGATCAATGACTTTATTTTTAAAAAAATTAAGTAATGACTCTTAAAATTTCAAATACAAATAGCATTAAATATGATTTATTTAATGCTATTTATCTCTTATTGGCTTACTCATATTCATTTTTTAAAATCTTAAAAGAACAAAAAACTGAATGCTCTCTGATGTCCATAGACGATAAAAACTATATCTCTCAAACCGTTATTATCGAACTGACTTTATAGAATCAAACCTGATCAAACCTAAGTTGTTCTATTTACATGATCTATAAATATTTTTTACTCATATTTAGCTAAAATAAGAAACAGATAATTTTTACATCCCTTTAAGAAGTTATCGTTTCATAAACAATGAGTGCTATTCACTGTAATGATTTAACTCAATGATGAAGATAGGTTGGTTTTATGGAAAAAATACTGCAATGCCCCAAATGTGGTTCTACAGAAATCGAAGTACGTGATCATAACAAATTACTAAAAACAACAGGCGGAGTTCTAATGACGGCGGCGGGAACTACGGCTGGAACAGTGGGTGGAGCTGCAACAGGTGCATCAGTTGGTGCCACGATTGGTACTGTAGCAGGTCCATTAGGCGTCATTGTGGGTGGGACTATTGGAACATTTGTAGGTGCAATTAGTGTCGGAATTACTGGAGGAATCGCGGGTAATATTTTTGGGAAAAAAGCAGGTGTGGCGATCGACAAAAATATTTTCCAAGACTATCTTTGTCTCAAATGTAAACATCGTTTTAAACAGAAAAATTGATTAAGCTTGAGGCACATTTACATTCTTTTTTTAAGCTGATATTTAACAAATTATATAAGCTCAATGTATTTAGAGATAATCGCTCGATTTTCTAATATACAAATACATGATGTTCTAACATCTCTTGATATTAAAAATCATTCAAATTTTGTCCATCACAAATAAAATGAAATGGTTTCCCTATCATTATTTTCCGTGTAAATGTCGTTTCATAATACCTTCACTTAAAAGTTTATAAACATCCACAAGATCGCTTCCTGAATTCTTTTCTAATAACTGTTGATGCATTTTTAGAATATTTTCATCACCACGCATTGCAGGACCTGTTTGCATTTCTTTAGGATTATTGATCGTTGCTTTTTGAGCAGTTTCTAAAATCAATGGATAAAGTAAAGAAAAATCAACCTGTTGCTCATCAACAATTTGTTTAGAAAGATCATAACAGTAATTGCTAAAATTACATGCAAAAACAGCAGCCATGTGTAATGTCTGACGTTGTTGAGAACTATATTGATAAACCTTCGGAGTCAGACTATGTGCTAATGAAGCGAGCAACTCCAAGTCGTTGTGCCGAACTGCCTCGACAAACATAGGTGTTTCTGCCCAATCAATCGCACGCTCATGACTAAAAGTTTGTAAGGGATAAAATACGCCAGATCTCTCATGTACTGTTGAAAGCACCTCTAAACTGGTACTTCCTGAGGTATGAACAATTAATGCTTGCTGTAAATAATGATTAATTTTCTGAATAACATCAGCTATGGATTGATCTGATATGGCAATAATAACGAGATCAGTATTGGGATTTAATTGATCAAAATGATTAATCCCAGTAGCTTCCACTAAAGATGCTAAACGATTTGCTTTTTCTAAATCACGACTAAAAACTTGTACAATCTGGTGATCAGGATGTAATACTTTTGCTAAATGATAAGCAACACGTCCTGCACCAATAAATGTAATTCTCATTTTTATTCGACCTATATACAAGCAAAGCTATCCATTATTAAATTATTTACGGAAAATTTCTAATAATGAATTAAATCACTAAAAAGTTAAGCAGAATAAGTCACAAAACCTATTCTGCTCAGAAACAAAGTTTAGATGAATGTCTGTACCGCTTTACCTTTCAAGGTCTGGCCTAGCAAAGGTGTATTTTTACCTTGAGATAAAATTGTCTCTTTTGATACTACCCACTCTAGTTCTGGATCAACCAACACCCAACCTGCTTCTTGCTTCCAACGTTCAGTCATATTTGCAACCTGCGCTGGAATTGAAGTCACTTTTTCAACCCATTCTAATGGTTCAAACAGACTTTCTTGAATCAGTTGTACACCCAAAGCCACATAAGTATCAAAAGCCGTTATTCCTGGTTGTGTTTCTGCAAAAGGCGCCATTTTTGCTGAGCTACTTAATGGTTCATGATGAGTACAAATTGCATCTATCACGCCTTCTTTCACACCTTGACGTAACAATGCTTTATCTTGCTCAGAACGTAATGGTGGGCGAACATGCGCAAGTGAGTTAAAACCATCAGTGAGTTGTTCAGTCAAATGTAATTGGTGCATCGCAACATCCGCAGTGACTGGCAAACCTTTAGCTTTAGCTGCGCGAATCAAATCAACTGACGCACCACAAGACAATAAACCAAAATGTGCTTTCACGCCTGTTGCTTCAATCATCAAAAGGTATTTAGCAATTGCAACTGTTTCCGCGATCGCTGGAATCATTGGTAAGCCTTGACGAGAAGCGATAAAACCTTCGTGCGCGCAACCATCTTTTGCAAGCTGTGGCTCTTCGGCATAGAAGACAACGGTCAAATCCAAACCAGCAGCATACTCAAGAGTACGAATCACAACATCATCATTTTCAAATGCTGCATTGGCATTAGAAACAGCAGTACAACCACCTTTCTTTAAACTTGCCATATTAGCCGGCTGTTTTCCATTTAGTCCTTGCGTCTGTGCGCCAATGATCTGTAAATAGATACCGCCATCGAGTTGTGCCTTTTCAATCAGACCATGAATAAGTGCGCCATTATCTTGTACGATAGGTTTTGAGTCTGGTGGAGTAATGACATGCAGAATCCCATTGGCACGGGCTGCCCTGCCTTCTGACTTCAGGGTGCCATGCTGCTGCTGACCTGGCTCACGTAAGCGTGCACACAAGTCAACCATGGTTGGCATTAACCATTTACCTTGACCGTCAATCGTTTTATCAATTTGATCTGCGCTATCAACCAATTTACCATTATTAATATAAACCGTTTGAACTTGATCAGTTTTTTGAATTGGATCGAGCACACGGACATTTTCAATTTTTACAATACTCATGTGATCTATCCTTTAAAGTGCAATCGCTTCAATTAAACCTTGTTCTTGTAACTGCCCTTGCATCGCAAGTGCCAGTACCGCCATTCGTACTGCAATACCGTTGGTTACTTGTTTCAAAATAACCGATTGATCTCCATCCGCAATACTTGAATCAATTTCAACACCACGGTTCATCGGCCCTGGGTGCATCACGATGCAATCAGGTTTAGCGAGCGCCAAGCGTTCTTTATTAAGTCCATACATTTTGTAAAATTCAGATTGTGAAGATAATGCAGGTGAATCAATACGCTCATTTTGAATTCGTAATGCAATAATCACATCACAGTCTGTTACGCCTGCATCCATTTTATTAAACAGGCGTACATTTTCGCCATATTCATTAAAACCAACTGGTAACAGCGTATTTGGTGCAATCACGCGAATATCTTTGCAACCTAGTGTTTGTAAAGCAGCCACATTGGAACGTGCTACACGCGAATGTTTAATATCACCAATAATCGCCACAGTTAAGTCTTCAAATGGCTTCTTGGTTTCACGGCGAATGGTCAGCATATCTAGCATCGCTTGCGTTGGGTGCGCATGACGACCATCACCTGCATTGATAATTGCCACTTTAGGACAAACATCTTTAGCAATAAAATGTGCTGCCCCAGAAGATGAATGACGAACTACGAAAATATCCGCAGCCATCGCTTCCAAATTCCAAAGCGTATCCCGCAGCGTTTCACCTTTAGAGGTACTTGAACGTGCAATATCGATATTCAGAACATTTGCAGACAAACGTTTTGCTGCAGCCTCAAATGTAGTGCGAGTTCGAGTAGAGTTTTCAAAAAAAAGATTCATTACCGTCAGCCCTTCTAATAACGGACGGTTAATCAAATTATTATTGTCGTCTAAAAAACTTTGTGCGGTATCTAAAATCTTGGTCAGGCTTTCTTTAGAAAGACCCTCAATGGTTAAGAAGTGCTTTAAATTTCCTTGTTGATTCAATTGAACCTGACTTGGTTGATGCAGGGCTGCAATATGCATAAAAGATTCCTATAGGTCGAATCACCAAAACTTGCATAGTGTAGCCCAATTTCTCTACTTTCGCAGAACAACTTTTCACCATTATGTTGCATTAAATGAGAGAGTTGCAACAGATTCGGCTAGCGGAGCGCACCAATATAGTGATGCGATACTTGTGCCCGATAGATTTCCTCTTCAGTGACTTCGGCAAAGTAAAGTTCTTCATCATTTGTTTGCTTTGGTTCTGCTACAAATAGTGCTGGTTCAGGCTCAGGATATAAATCAAGCAAATGACTTAAACGTTCAACATAATGCGCTAATTCGGCATCGCGCGTTTCCAGTGCAATTTGCATAATATATCGAGCATAAGCTTGATCATGCACCAAATACATCACATCAATCACACGACTACAGACTCGTCTTAAACGCACATACATTTGGGTTGCGATTGCAAAAGCTTCAGCATTTAAAATAACTTCTTGATTCATATTGGCTTTCATAACGTCCTCACATCGTTGGGAGAAGTATTTCTTGATAATTCAGCTTTAGAAAGCAAAATATGTACCAACCATTCAAAACAAATAAAAATTATTTTATGACATGGTGAACTTATCTGATAAGTAAAAAACATATGCTGAAAATTTAAAGCAAAGAAGTGATTCAATCTAAATAAGTAATACCGTATTACTAATCCAAAGAGCTTCACAATATGCCTTGGATCATGATCTAGATTCAATCTACAGCACATGGAAAGGCTAAACACAAAAAGAAAACCCGCTTTTCCTAACTAAAATCAGTTAAAATAGCCGATTGCTAAAACCGCTTTGGAACATTGAATGAACGCTAAACCACGTCTAACAGAATATTGGGTGACTTGTGCGGATGGACTGGAAACCTTATTACAACAAGAACTGGAAAGCTTTGGTATTCAGGACATTCAACGTTTTGCAGGGCGTTTAATTTTTAAAGGCACACTGGAACAGGCCTATCGCGTTTGTATGTGGTCACGTCTTGCCTCACGAGTGGTTTTGCCAATTCATAGACATGAGTTGGAACATTCGCATGATGCCCGTGATGTGGCGGAAGAACTCTATGAGGGTGCGATCAGTTTTGACTGGTCTTTAATTTTTGCACCACAAAGCACCTTTGCAGTGCGCCTGCATGTTGAACGTGAAATTAAGGTCAATAGCCAATTTGCCACCCTACGAGTTAAAGATGGTGTGGTGGATTCCTTTATGGAGGCGGTAGGCAAACGTCCAAGTATTGATATCAAGCAGCCTGAAATTACGCTTTATGTGTTGGCAGGTAAAACTGAACACACCTACTGTCTGGATTTATCTGGTGATTCTCTGCATAAGCGTGGCTATCGCCGTTTTATGACCGATGCGCCAATTAAAGAAAATCTGGCAGCGGCAATTCTACAAAAAGCTCAATTAGCACAATATCAGCCTGACATTATTCTTGACCCAATGTGTGGTTCAGGCACATTCATTATTGAAGCCCTCATGATTTTAACGGATCGTGCGCCAGGTTTAATCAGACGTTTTGGTTTTAATGGCTGGCATGGGCATGACCGTGATCTCTGGTTATCGCTTAAGGCGGAAGCAGCAGAACGCCATCAGAAAGCATTGGAACAGGCTTTACCTAAATTTTATGCCTATGATGCAGACTGGGAAGCAGTCAAGGCCACTCGTCAAAATATCATTGCTGCGGGTTTTGAAAAACTGCTTGACCAGATTCAGATTGAAGAACGTACTTTAGCGGACTGGGATGACTTCCAGGCCGAGGGCAAGAAAGCCTTTATTGTGACCAATCCTCCTTATGGGGAACGTTTGGGAGATAAAGCCTCAAACCGTTCTTTATATCTGGGTTTATCGGCTTTATTACAGAAGAATTTTCCAAACCAGCGTGCTGCAATTATTGCCGCACAGGTTGAACAGGCAGATGTACTGGCGTTTAATGACCCACAAACCTTACGTTTAATGAATGGTAAATTACCAATCTACGTGCGTTTCGGCACAGTAAAACCTGCAGCCGTAGTTCAACCATTCTTAGCGACGTGGCAACCTCAGCAATTTGAAAAAATCGAAGGTGCGGAAGACTTTACCAACCGTTTGCAAAAAAATATGCAGGCCTTGAAGAAATGGGCTGTGAAAGAAAATATATTTTGCTTACGTTTGTATGATGCCGATCTACCTGATTTTAACATTGCTGTCGATTTATATGGCGATAGACTGCATGTTCAGGAATATGCACCACCTAAAACCATTGATCCAGAAAAAGCCAAAAAACGTTTTAACCTTGCCCTTGCTGCAATCCGTGCTGTGACTGGCTTAAATCGTGACGCAATTTTTATCAAAACCCGTGCAAAGCAAACGGGAACCAATCAATATGAGAAACAAAGCACTGCGTCTAAACGTTTTATTGTACAGGAAGGCAAAGCTAAAATTCTCGTCAATTTAACAGACTATTTAGATACTGGTTTATTCTTAGATCATCGTCAAATTCGTCTAAGAATTGCCAAAGAAGCACGTGGCAAACACTTTCTTAATCTTTATAGCTATACCTCAACTGCTAGCTTACATGCAGCACTTGGCGGTGCAGCAAGTACCACGAGTGTCGACCTATCAAATACTTATTTGAATTGGTCAAAAGAAAATTTTGTATTGAATGGTTTAACGGTAGATCATGCTGATGAACAACATATGTTCTTTTCGAGTGATTGCTTTGAATGGTTAAAAGAAGGTCATGAACAATATGATCTCATCTTCATTGATCCTCCAACTTTCTCTAACTCAAAAAAGTTTTATGGTACATTTGATGTACAGCGCGATCATGTTTCCCTGCTCAAACGTGCAATGAATCGTTTAACCAGTGATGGTACTTTGTACTTCTCCAATAACTATCGTGGGTTTGAGTTAGATGAAGAAATCGAAGCAATCTATCATGTCGAAGAAATTACTTCTGAAACGATAGGCTTAGACTTTAAACGTAATCAAAAAATTCATCGTGCTTGGAAAATCCAACATAATCAAATTTAAGGAATGATTTTTCTCATTATTTAAATGTGAATTTGGTTCTTTTCAAATTAGGAGAATCAAACTCATAAATCATGAAGTTATCTGGAGCCTCATCATGGGGCTTCATACTTGCTTTCTTCTTTTCCCGCACATCCATTACAGACGTTTTCTTTTGTTCTTCATAAGGTGATAAAGCACCTTCAGCAAGCATACTAACTTATTTCACGTAAATTACGATCGCTTAAAACACGTTGCGTACGCCAACGCTCCTCTTCTGGCTGCATCGCATCTCGCTGTGCTTTCTCAATAATATTAGGCAGCGCCTTGGTCAACATACCTGTTTGTAAGGCTAAAGTTCCCTCTGTCATCGGTTGTACAGCCCAACCTACGATCGGAAATGCTGTTATGAACACAATTACACCAATATAAGTGTAATAATGCTGCTTATTCTCCATTTTAATTCATCCTGAATTTTTTTCTTATTTATTCCGAAACTAGCAAGCTTTTCATAAAATCGCAATGTCATTGGTAATATTCCTTAAGAAATCAGATAAATTGCACTGATATAAAAAAAGATGGCGATTTTCATCGCCATCTTTTTAGCCAATCATTCAAATTAGATTTAGCTAAGTTTCATTTTATCAAACACAAGCTGACCACTATCACCTTTAATCAGAATATTATCTCCGGGCTGGAATTCACCAGATAAAATTTTCTGAGCCAAGTTATTTTCAACTTGTTGCTGTATTGCACGTTTTAGTGGTCGTGCGCCATAGATTGGATCAAAACCAGCATCAATCAATAGATCAAATGCACTATCATCAACAGTTAAAGCCATATCTCGTTCGCTCAGACGTGAACGTAAACGATCCAATTGAATATCCGCGATACCACGAATTTGAGCTTTCTTCAACGAATGGAAAATGACTAATTCATCAATACGGTTAATGAACTCTGGACGGAAATGCTGAGTTACAGCACTCATTACCACTGTTCGAACTTCTTCATCAGTTGCACCTTCACCTAATTCACGTACATCTTGTGAGCCCAGGTTAGATGTCATCACAATGACCGTATTTTTAAAATCGATAACACGACCTTGAGAATCAGTTAAGCGACCATCATCCAATACCTGTAACAGGATATTGAATACATCTGGATGAGCTTTTTCCACTTCGTCAAATAACACCACACTATATGGCTTACGACGAACAGCTTCTGTTAAAACTCCGCCTTCTTCATAACCCACATATCCCGGAGGAGCACCCACTAAACGGCTGACCGAATGCTTTTCCATAAATTCAGACATATCAATACGAATCATGGCATCATCACTATCAAACAAGAAGTTTGCTAATGCTTTAGTTAACTCAGTTTTACCCACACCTGTCGGTCCAAGGAATAAGAATGATCCACTCGGACGATTCGGATCAGATAAACCTGCACGTGAACGGCGGACTGCATTGGAAACTGCAACCACAGCTTCATGTTGCCCGACTACACGGTTATGTAAAAACTCTTCCATATTCAGTAGTTTTTCACGTTCACCTTGTAGCATTTTCGCCACAGGAATGCCTGTTGCCGCACTCACTACTTCAGCAATTTCATTTTCAGTCACTTTGGTACGAATTAGCTTCGGTTCTTCATTTTCCTCAGCGACTTCCGCTTGTTCCAAGCGTTTTTGCAACTCAGGAATCACGCCATATTGTAAGCGTGCTGCTTCAGCCAAATCACCTTCACGTTTTGCTTTTTCTAAAGCAACACGGGCTTGATCCAATTCAACTTGAGCTTTCTTATCACCTTCAACGAGCGTCTTCTCGGCTTTCCAAATTTCCTCTAGATCATTATATTCTTTTTGCTTTTCAGCAATTTGCTGTTCAAGATGATTCACTTCAGCTTTACTGCCAGCATCTGCATCTTTCTTCACTGCTTCTAATTGCATTTTCAATTGGATTAAACGGCGATCAAGTTTATCTAAAGCTTCGGGTTTAGAATCGATCTCCATTTTGATACGTGAAGCAGCTTCATCAATTAAATCAATGGCTTTATCAGGCAATTGACGATCCGTGATATAACGATGCGACATTTTTGCAGCTGCAATAATTGCTGAGTCTAAAATTTGCACGCCATGATGCGTTGCATATTTTTCTTTTAGACCACGTAAAATCGCAATGGTATCTTCCACACTTGGTTCATCAACGAGTACTTTTTGGAAACGACGCTCTAGGGCAGCATCTTTCTCAATATATTGACGATATTCATCTAAAGTTGTTGCTCCAACACAACGCAACTCACCACGTGCTAAAGCAGGTTTCAACATATTACCTGCATCCATTGCACCATCGCCTTTTCCTGCACCTACAAGCGTGTGTAATTCATCAATAAATAGAATGACTTCACCTTCTTGTTTTGCAAGATCATTCAGAACGGCTTTCAAACGTTCCTCGAACTCACCGCGATATTTAGCACCTGCAAGCAACGAACCTAGATCCAAAGACAATACCCGTTTACTTTTTAGACTTTCAGGAACTTCACCATTAATAATTCGTTGCGCTAGACCTTCAACAATCGCAGTTTTACCCACGCCAGGTTCACCAATCAAGACTGGGTTATTTTTAGTTCGGCGTGATAAAACCTGTATCGTGCGACGTATTTCATCATCACGACCAATTACTGGATCAAGCTTACCAGCCAAAGCACGTTCTGTTAAATCAATGGTATATTTATTCAATGAATCGCGTTGATCTTCATGATTATTGCTCATGACTTTGTCATTTCCTCGAATATTTTCAATTACTTTGCGTAAACTATCTGGTGTTACCCCAACGCTGTTTAATATCGTTTTGGTTTCACCCGTTTCCGCTAAACTTAATAACACCCAATCTGTTGATAAGAATTCATCACCTGCTTTTTGCGCATAACGATCAGCTAAATTTAAGATCTTTACCGCTTCAGGATTAAGATTAATATCTCCAGTTGGATTTGATAAAGTCGGTGCATTTCTTATTGCTTGTTCTAACTTTTGTTTTAACTCTGGCAAGCGTGCACCTGATTGCTGCAACAAACTTAAATTGGCAGGCTCTTCTAGTAAAGTCGATAAAATATGAATACCCGCAATAGAAGTATGGTCTTTACCCATTGCCAATGATTGTGCATCTGAAAGAGCTTGCTGTAGACGGTTGGTAAATTTTTCAAAACGCATTCTTGTTATTCCTCACAACAAATTTTTAACTTATCACTAAGATGGGAACACTTTTTAAAATTTCAAATAAAATTTATATATTTTTCAATATTTTGTTTAAATTAAACTTTATAAAACTCAGTAATAATATGGGTATATAAACAATCTATTTCAAGTATATTTTGTATAATTTTCTATCTATTCTGATTTAAACTATATCCATATTGTTATTTTAGGGTGAAACTTTTACCTTAAGTCTTTACTTCATTTAAAAATGATCGTTATGCATTTAAGAAGAATTGTAATAGCTAGTATTTGCTTTTCCCTATTCAGATGGCTATCGCTTAATTACCACAGAATTCACGACATGCAGGCGGTATAGCCGTTATTCCAATTCCATCAACGATTACCCAAGTTTTCTATGAGAAAAAACCGATTCTAATTACACAAGAAGGCACTCAACGATACGCTATTTTTGGAATTCCTCTTTCTACCCCATTGGGAACGTTAAGCCTAGCAACCAATACTATGCCCATACAGATTGAAATACTGCCATATCAATATGCTGAACAACACCTCAATGTAAAAAAACAAGACTATGTTAATCCGAATCAAAATCAACTTGATCGATATGCTTCGGAAGCAAAAGAACAAAATGAGATTTATAATTCTTTCAGTCAAAGCTATTGGACTGAATTTCCAAGTTTTATTCCACCAACAGCAGGCAAATTTAGTAACTCATTTGGACGCAAACGTTTGTTTAATAATGAAGAACGCGCCCCACATTCAGGTCTAGACATTCCAGCACCAATTCGCCAAAAAGTTTTAGCGCCAGCAGATGGCATTGTCGTTCAAACTGGTGATTATTTTTTCAATGCTAAGACTGTTTTGATTGATCACGGTCAAGGTTTAATCAGTATGTTGTGCCATCTCAGTAAAATTGAGGTTTCAAAGGGACAACATATTACTCAAGTTAAACTTTTAGGTTTAGTGGGAAATACAGGTCGAGTCACTGGTCCACACCTGCACTGGGGAATGAGTTTAAATGATGCACGGGTAGACCCACAATTATTACTGAAATAAAAACTATGTCGATAAAAAAGTGATCTAAACAAATAGATCACTTTTTAGTTAAACTTAATAATTAAGTCTTAATCAGCTTCTATAATTTCAAAGTCATGTGTGATTTCTACACCACCATCAGACAACATTTTGCTCGCAGAACAATATTTTTCTGCTGAAAGCTCAACTGCTTTTTCAACTTGCTTTGCTTTAACCGCTTTACCTGTTACTAGGAAATGTAAGTGAATTTTTGTAAACACCGCAGGAATAGAATCAGCTCTCTCCGCTTTTAACTGGCATACAACATCGGTCACATCTTGGCGTGATTTCTTTAAAATAGTCACAATATCAAACGAAGCACACCCACCAAGTCCCATTAAAATCAACTCCATAGGACGTGGCCCACGGTTTTCACCACCATACTCAGCAGAACCATCCATCACTACACTGTGACCACTTTCTGATTTCGCTTCAAAAGCAACATTCTCTAACCAATGTACACTTGTTTGCATTGCAACTACCCGAAAAACGTTATAAATTTACTTCAGTTCTTGTACACTAACATAAAATGAGTTGATAAGGAATTTCATCTCTTCTGTGTAGAAAAGGCTCCATGGAGCCTGTGCGATCGGTTTTATCCAAATTCGGAAATTTTAAGCATGACTTCAAATTTTTCACATCTTAGCACTGATGCTTTGTCTCCAGGTCAATTACCTGAGTCAGTTAAAGCATTGCTAAAACGTGCTCATATTAATAGATACCCTAAACGCACCACGATTGTTGACGCTGGAACGGAATCAAAATCACTGTATTTAATATTAAAAGGTTCAGTGTCAATCATATTACGTGAAGATGATGAGCGTGAAATTGTTGTTGCATATCTCAATCCAGGTGATTTCTTTGGTGAAATGGGGCTGTTTGAAAATAACCCTCAACGTACCGCAGAAGTACGTACTCGAGATGTTTGCGAAATTGCAGAAATCTCATATGAAAATTTCCACGAACTCAGCAAACAATACCCTGATCTGAGCTATGCTGTATTTGCTCAGCTTGTTCGCCGTCTGAAGAATACAACGCGTAAAGTCACTGACTTAGCATTTATCGATGTATCTGGTCGTATTGCTCGTTGTTTAATTGACTTATCTGCGCAGCCTGAGGCAATGATTCTACCGAATGGTCGTCAGATTCGTATTACACGTCAAGAAATTGGTCGTATTGTGGGTTGTTCACGTGAAATGGTTGGTCGTGTTTTAAAAACACTTGAAGATCAAGGCATGATTCAAACTGATGGTAAAGCAATTTTAATTTTTGATACTTCTTTAGATGATAACGCATTTTCTGAAGATGAATTTGATGATGAGGATTAATCCCCTCTAGCTTTAAGCTAATTTCAAAGCCAGTGCAAACCACTGGCTTTAATTTTATCCAGATGAAGCTGAGCTATTTAGCTTTTCATCAATTTTGCTTACATAATTACTATGATTATAGAGATAATCAGAATATAAAGCCTTGCAAACTTTTTTTATAATTCTTGTTAATCATGGGTATATTTATAAGATACTGATTTGGAGCAAATAAGTATGAAAAAATTAGCTTTAAGCCTTTGTGCAATGACTGTAATAACGATTTCAGGTTGTGCATCATTTGCAGATATGGCAGGTGCTGACAGTGCCACATTAAATGCTCAGTCGGCTCAAAGCTTTGCAAAGATGACACAGGAAGCTCGTGCCAAGAATCAATTGGATATGAGCTCAAATACTTATCAACGTATTAATTCAGTATTTTTGCGCTTAAAACCGTATGCTGACCAAATGAACCAAACCAGTCAGCGTTTTGATTGGCAGTTAGCAGTACTAAAATCAGATACTGTAAATGCCTATGTAGCGCCAGGTGGGAAAGTCGTTTTCTATACGGGTATTGTGAACAAGCTGAATTTGACCAATGATGAAATCGCAGCAATTATGGGACACGAAATGACCCATGCCTTAGAAGAACATGCCAAAAGTAAAATTGGTGCACAAGCACTTACAAACTTAGCGATTGGGATTGGTACGACTTATGCGGGTGCGAATATTGGTGAAGCAGGTAATGCGGCAATTGCTTTAGGTAGTCAAATTGGTATTGGTTTACCCTATTCTCGTAATTTAGAAAGTCGCGCTGATTTTGGTGGGTTAATGCTGATGGCAAAAGCAGGATATAATCCAAATGCAGCAATTAGTCTTTGGGAAAAAATGGATCGTCTAGATGGTGCTGGTGGTGCATCATTCTTATCAACTCACCCATCAAATAGTCAACGTATTGGTGATATGCGTAAAAATTTACCTGCTGCTCTGGCAGTTTATAATAAACGTCGTTAATTTAGCCAAAGCCATTAGATCTCATTTTAGAGATTTAATGGCTTATCCTTTAGCTGTCTTATATACAAAAACTCTAATTTATCTCAGCAATTTTTGAATCCGTTTCAACAGTCTGATTAATCTCTATCAGCTTTTGAATTTTCCCCGTTTGTGGAGCAATCACAGGGACCTCCATTTTCATTGCTTCCATAATTGCAATTGTCTCACCTTGGTTTACATGATCATTTTCTTGAACTTTCCACACGGTGATTACAGCACTCATCGGTGCTAAGACACTATTACTACTTAGGTTCTGATCAGAATCATTTTGTTTCTGATTGGGTGGGGGTGTCCCGACTAAACTAAAAAATCCATTTGGTAAGCCAATCTGATGCAACTTTCCATCTATTTCAATTGGATAACGTTGTAATTCAACTTGATTGCTCAGTTTACTACGTGAATAGTGAGAATAATCATGGCGACTATCTTGTTCAATCCAACGTGTATGTACTTTAAATTCATCCATAAAGTCAGCATCTGACAGGATTGCACGATGGAATGGTAATACTGAAGCAATGCCCTCTATTTCAAAATGGGCAAGCGCTCTTTTGGCCCGTTGAATTGCAATCTCGCGGGTTGCACCAGTCACAATTAATTTCGCAATTAAAGAATCAAAATGACTTGAAACAACACTTCCAGTCATCACCCCCGTATCAAGACGAATACCAATTCCTGATGGTGGGTGAAAACGAGTAAGCTGTCCAAATGCTGGGATAAAACCACGTGCTGGATCTTCCGCATTAATTCGGAATTCAATTGCATGTCCTATTGGTTTTGGCATTTCTTGAATCGAAAGTGGTTGACCTAAAGCAATTCGAATTTGTTCTACAACTAAGTCTAAGCCCGTAGTTTGCTCAGTAACTGTGTGCTCAACTTGTAGGCGTGTATTAACCTCTAAGAACGAAAGTTGACCATTTTGACTAAGTAAATACTCGACGGTACCTGCCCCGACGTAATCTGCAGCGCGGCAAATTGCAATAGCAGATTGCACTAACTGAGCTTCAATATGCTCATTAATAAATGGTGCAGGTGCTTCCTCGACTAGCTTTTGATTACGGCGTTGTAAAGAACAATCTCTCGTTCCTACAACGACAATATGTCCCTGTTGATCAGCAATAACTTGTGCTTCCAAATGCCGAGGCTTATTTAAATATTGTTCAACAAAACATTCTCCTCGATCAAAAGCAGCGAATGCTTCTCGCACAGCCGATTCATATAAATCGGCAACTTCATTCAATTGCCAAGCAACTTTTAAACCACGTCCACCACCACCATACGCAGCTTTTATCGCAATCGGCAGACCATACTGTTTCGCAAAATATACGGCTTCTTGAGCTGATTGAAGTGGTTGTTCAGTACCATGAACCAAAGGTGCATTTACCGACTGTGCAATTTTACGCGCTTGTATTTTGTCACCAAGTTTATGGATAGTTTCAGGAGATGGTCCAATCCAAATCAGCCCCGCATCCATCACAGCTTGGGCAAATTCGGCACGTTCTGATAAAAAAACCATAACCAGGATGAATCATGGTCACTTGGGCTTTATATGCAATATCAATAATTTTATTGATATCTAAATAAGTGTGCTGTGCTGTTTGTCCTGATAATGCCCAAGCTTCATCTGCAAGTTGAACATGCAAACTGGCAATATCATCATCTGCATAAATCGCCACTGATGTAATATCCATATCTTTACATGCGTGAATAATGCGTACAGCAATTTCTCCGCGATTCGCAATCAGCAGCTTATGTTTTTTATGCATCTTTTTTGACATCCATGAAATCATAAATTTTACGAAATTGAATATGGCAACCAGCTGGAATCTGTGCAATTAAGTCCAAATGATAGGATGCGACCGCCGCAATCACAGGATAACCCCCTGTAATAGGATGATCATTCATAAATAATACAGGCTGACCATTTGGAGGAATTTGCAAAGCACCTGTACAACAACCTTCGCTCGGTAATTCTTGCTCGAATTGTCGCGTTAAAGGCTGATCACCCACTAATCTCAATCCAATTCGATTACTCTCTGTGCTCACTAACCAAGTTTGTTTAAACAATAAATCAAGGCTTTCTTCGGCAAACCAATCTGTACGCGGCCCTAACACGAGATCTATTTCAATAATCTCATCTCGTTTAGGTAATTTAATCGGTATTAGATTTAAGCTGACAGGCTGCGTTTTTAATTGGGCAAAATGAATCTCATCACCCACTTGAATTGGTTTTGTACCCAATTCAGCCAAAGAATCATAACTGGCACTTTCTAGTACTTGCTCAACAGCGATACCGCCTCGTAGCGCAATATAATTACGAATCCCTGCACTCGGTGCTGAAATATAAATTTCATCACCATAATCTAAAGCAATCGGCTGATACAAAGCCACTTTAACTTTATCCGCGCCAATATAAGTAATCCAGACTTCCGTTTCCGCACCTGTCACAGCAATAACTGTTGCTTCTAAAACCTGTAATCGCAATCCACCATTTAAAACTTCCATGACGGCTGCATTCTGTGGATTGCCAACAATTAAGTTTGCCTGACGAAATGCCTTTTGATCCATAGCACCTGCCCGCCCCACGCCTAGCTCAGCTAAATTTTTACGTCCTTCATCTTGGATCAATACTTGTAAGCCAACATTTTTAACGCGTAACACAGCAGGTTTTTTAATCGATTTTCTTTGAGAAAATCTCTGAGCAGGCACACAAATTTGGGTTGGATTATGACTATCATCCTTAAAGATGACATGATCACTCGGCAGTAATAAAGCAGGCTGTTGTCGATGAATATCCCACAATATCTCATCAGTCTGTCCAATCAACTGCCATCCTCCCGGACTATCTTGAGGATAAATACCGCTATATTCGCCTGCTAAACCTACTGCCCCTGCACTAACTTTTTTACGTGGTGATGCTAAGCGTGGAATACTCCTAAATACTTGCTCAGGATTGGTTAGATAAGCAAAGCCGGGAGCAAAGCCAATAAATGCAACTTGCCAATAAGAGTTGGTATGTTTCTGAATGACTTGTTCAGTACTTATTCCTAAATATTCAGCAACATTATTTAAATCAATACCGTTATAGCGCACACCGATAACGATTTCCTTCCCTTGACGCAAAGTATCCTGACTGATTTTTTGGCTTGAAATCCATCGAATCAGTGTATGCATCTCGACCAATAACGAATCAAAATAAATCAGTATGCTACGTGCCGCAGGAATAAGTTCTTTTATATGAGGATGCTGTGCTTGTTTTAAGCAGTAATGAACCGCCATTGTTTCTTCTAAACTTTCAAGCTCAATCAAAAAACAATCTAAATTAACGGATAGAAATCGCATAAAATAGCTCTTTTAAAATGTTTAAAACTCATTCAAAGACTAAAAGCACGAACTTCAATTTGATTTTCTAACAATACTTGGCGAATCTTTTCTGCCATTTGTACCGCCCCAAAGGTATCACCATGCAAACAAATGGTATCTGCCTGAATTGTAGTGAAATCCCCTTCAATCGACTCAATACCTCCATTCTGAATCATGCTCAGTACACGTTGAGCTACGACTTCTGCATCATGTAAAACAGCACCTTCTAAACGGCGTGAAACTAGTTCACCATTACGATGATAAGCACGATCAGCAAATGCTTCAGAAATAACGCCAACTCCCTGCTTACGAGCAAAATTAATTAAAGGCGAACCCGCCAATGCAACTAACACTAAATTTTTATCTGAATGCTGTATTGCATCAATCACTGCTTGAGCTTGAGTTAAATTGGTGGCAATAGTGTTATATAAAGCACCATGTGGTTTGACGTAAGTCACTTTTGTTCCAGCGATTTGAGCCAACCCTTGCAGCGCTGAGATTTGATAAAGGACATCTGCGTATAATTCATCATAAGATACATCCATATTACGGCGACCAAAACCAACCCGATCTGGATACGAAACATGCGCTCCCACACTAACATTTTGAGCAGCCGCTTGTTTTAAGGTATTTAACATATTGACAGGATCGCCTGCATGAAAACCGCATGCAATATTGGCGCTACTCACAATCGCAAGAATTTGCTCATCATTTCCCATTTTCCAAGCACCATAGCTTTCGCCTAAGTCGCTGTTTAAATCAATATGCATATAAAAACCTAATGCTGATTTTATGATCCGATAATTGAGTAATATATTCGAAGTGATTACAAAATCACATATTTTATCGACTTTAACAGCTTATAGCTCTCGATTAACGAATGGCTATACTTGAATAAATGATCTTAAATTACATATTTTTTTTACGAAGTTCTCTTGGTGTCATGCCAAACAGCAGTTTGAACTGATCTGTAAATCGAGACTGAGATTGATAACCACATTGTTCAGCAATATTACCAATATGTAATTGCCTGGTTTGTAATCAGTGCAAACCATATCCTAGTCGTACTTGATTTCGAATATCTTGAATATTATTTCCTTCACTTTTAAGCCTACGCCTTAAAACGGTAATTCAAAGTCTAGCTGTGACTAAGGTTACGGTTTCTTGTGCCTGTAAATATCTAAGTGTTAGCACTTCGGGATACTATGCTTGGCGAAAGCGACAGATGTATGTCCATCAGAAATATACTGATTTAAAAGCTATTTATTGGCAGCACCATGCTCGCTTAGGAGCACCTTCATTGACGCATAACATGCATGATTTAGGTTACTGCATAAGTGAACATACAGTTGGAAGAATGAGCATTTTAGTTGCCGCCTGTTGGATTCTATTTGTAACACAACCATTTAAAAACGAGCTAGATGCAGAACAGATCAAAATTGGATATTTCATCTATACACCCCCTATTGAGTGAATGAATGATTTGCAAAATTGTACAAAAACCAGCAGAAATGACTAAAACTCAAAGCTAGTTTATGAATAAACCATATCAACACAAAAACAGTTGTAAATTTTCATTCACAACTGTTTTATAAATAAATCTATAAATGGTTTAAATAAATTTATTTCGCAGCCATACGAATACCGCCATCTAAGCGGATCACTTCACCATTTAAATATGAATTTTCAGCAATATGTGCAACCAAACGACCAAACTCTTCAGGACGTCCCAAACGTGATGGATAAGGCACCATTTGCCCTAAGGCATCTTGTACATTTTGCGGTAAGCCTTTCAGCATTGGAGTTTCCATAATCCCTGGTGCAATGGTTAAAACACGAATTTGATGACGTGCTAACTCGCGCGCAATCGGAAGCGTCATCGCAACTACAGCACCTTTTGATGCAGAATAAGCCGCTTGTCCAATTTGCCCATCAAAAGCAGCAACTGAAGCTGTATTTACAATCACCCCACGATCTTCATCGCCTTCAGCAACAATATTTTTACTCATTGCATCTGCTGCGAAACGCAACATGTTAAATGTACCCGTTACGTTGATATGTAAGGTTTTTGAGAACATAGCTAAATCATGTACAGATTCTTTGCCCACAACTTTTGCTGAGGGTCCAATCCCTGCACAGTTGACTAGTCCATATACCGCACCATATTTTGCAACAACATCTTTAAAGAATTGCTCTGCAGCTTGTTCATCAGTTACATCTAATTTTACAAATTCAGCTTGTGCACCTAATGCTTGTGCCTGTTGTTCACCCGCTTCAATATTCATATCGACTAAGGTAACCGTCGCACCTTGTTTAATGAGAACCTCTGCTGTTGCAGCACCTAAACCAGAGCCACCACCAGTAATAACAAAATGTTTTCCTTGAATTTTCATCTAAATTTCCTCGTAAATTAAAAATATAAATTTTTATAAGCGAGAGTAAAGCCAAGTTTTTTCCGATACAATTCCTAAAAGTAGCAAAAGTGATGCGACTTTTGAGCATTCAACCTATTTACTCTTCTATATTTCATTTTTATATGAACAAAAGCGCCGATATCGATCTTAATTCTGCTAAAGATACAATTTCAATTGCTTTAATTCGTGAAGCATTGAGTGTTGCCGCAAGTCGAGGTTTAGATATTCTTCATATTGCTAATCAAGCAGGCGTTTCAGTCGAACTGCTCAGTTCAACCAAAGCCCGTGTTCAAGTGATGCAATGTGCACGATTGTGGATTGAGCTAGCAGAACATATGAATGATGAGTTTCTAGGAATGGATCGCCATCCAATGCGTCGAGGAAGCTATAGCTTATTGGCAAAGTTGGCATTCAGTGCAGAAACATTAGAACAAGCTATTCAAGAAATCTTAAAGTTTCTGAGTTTAGTGTTGGATGACATTCAAGGTGAATTGATTCAACAAGGTGCAAAAGCATACTTAATTTTGCATGACCGTGAACATCCTAAACGAATGTTTACTTATTCGACCTATTTGATGTTAGTCCATAGTTTAATGTGTTGGCTAAGTGACCAGCGCATCCCTTTTCAGAAAATGACCTTTAAATGTCATCAACCTGTCGAAATACAGGATTATCGTGTTCGTTTTTGCGAAGATATTCAATTTAATGCTGATCAAAATCTCATTGAATTTGATGCAAACTACCTCAAACACAAAATCAAAAAAGATAAACAGGCTTTAAATGACTTTCTCAGACAAACGCCTTACAACCTAATAGTTCGCTTTAAAAATGAAAATTCTTTAAGCTTGCAAATACGTCGTCAACTGCTTTTACAACCACCCTCAGAGTGGGATGAACTCAAAGAAATTGCCCAACAACTGAATATGTCAACGGCAACCATTCAACGCCGTTTAAAACAAGAAGGTGTCAGTTATCAGCAGCTAAAAAATGATATTCGCTGCGATATTGCAATTGAACGGCTCAGTAAAAGCAATGATTCAATTCAGAACATCAGTGATGATTTGCATTTCCATGATCCAAGTGCATTTCATCGCGCTTTTAAAAAATGGACAGGCGTTAGTCCCGGTGCTTATCGTGCGAAAACACTATTTAGTAAAATAGAAGCTTAAATAGTTTTTTGTCCTAGACTGACACGGTCATTGCCACCATAATCCTTGATAGTCTGAATCTGCTTAAAACCTTGTTGTTCAAAAATATCTCGTACCGCTTGCCCTTGATCATAACCATGCTCAAGGACAATCCAACCATTGGGTTTAAGCCAATCTTTGCCTTGGGTAATAATGGTTTCAATATCTGCGATACCCTGCTTATCAGCAACCAATGCTCGCTCAGGTTCAGACTTGAGCTTTTGCATATGTACATCATCAGGATCAATATACGGCGGATTGGAGACAATCAAATCAAACTGTTGCTGCTCTAAAGCCTCGAACCAAGCCCCACAAGCGAACTTCACTTGCAACAGCCCGTGTCGAACTGCATTGTCCTGCGCCACGTCTAAAGTTGGTGCGTATATATCAGTTGCAGTGACTTGCCATTGCGGACGCTCACTTGCGAGCGCCAAAGCAATTGCGCCTGTTCCTGTGCCTAGGTCAACAATATTCGCATGTTGATCGAGTGGCAGTTTGAGCACCGTTTCTACCAAAATTTCAGTATCTGGGCGTGGAACTAAAGTGTCATGGGTGACCTTTAAATCCAACGTCCAAAAAGGTTGTGAACCTGTGACATAAGCCAAAGGCTCACCCTGTTCGATACGTGCAAGCCCTTCTAAAAAAGCCTGTTCCTGTATTTCAGTCAACTCTTGCTCAAGTCTTAATTTGAGTTCTAAAGCATTGATACCTAGTAGGTGTTCAAGTAGCCATGCCGCCTCTTGACGTTCATAGCTATCAATTTCACCTTTGATTTCTAAGGCTTGAGCAATATTCATTAGCCGCCATTTTCCTGCGCAAGCATCGCCAACTGATCCGCCTGATATTCACGATGTAAGCTATCCAGCAATTCCGTTAAATCACCTTCCATAATTGCATCCAACTTATATAAAGTCAGGTTAATACGGTGATCAGTCATACGACCTTGAGGGTAGTTATAGGTACGAATACGTTCAGAACGATCACCTGAACCGACGAGGTCACGGCGCATTTCTGAAGTTGCTGCATCAGCGGCTGCACGTTTAGCATTTTCTAAACGTGAGACTAACAATGCCATCGCTTTGGCTTTATTCTTATGTTGCGAACGCTCTTCCTGACATTCCACTACCACACCCGATGGAATATGGGTAATACGCACCGCAGAATCGGTTTTGTTAATATGCTGACCACCTGCACCTGATGCACGATAGGTATCAATGCGCAGATCGGCGGGATTGATTTCAACTGTGGTATCTACATCCACTTCTGGCAGAATCGCAACAGTACACGCTGAAGTGTGTACACGACCTTGAGATTCAGTCGCAGGTACACGTTGAACACGGTGTGCACCACTCTCAAATTTCAAACGACCATAGACGCCTTCGCCATCAATACGGCAAATGATTTCTTTATAACCGCCATGCTCACCTTCATTTTCCGAAAGTACTTCAATACGCCAACTTTGTGTTTCAGCATATTTGCTATACATACGGAATAAATCACCCGAGAAGATCGCAGCTTCATCACCACCTGTACCCGCACGCACCTCAAGATAGGCTGCATTCGCATCATTTGGATCTTTCGGAATCATTAGAACATTTAATTGTTCTTCGAGATTAACGAGAAGCGCTTTATTTTCTTTAATTTCTTCTTCAGCCATATCTTTGAAATCGGGATCTGATTTCATTATTTCAGCCGTTTCAATATCTTCTTCAGCTTGACGATATTTGCTCCAAACCTCAGTGATTTCTGTTAAATCATTATGTTCGCGAGACAATTTACGAAAACGTTTATTGTCCGAAATTACTTCTACATCAGCGAGCAATGCAGTCAGCTCTTCGTGACGATCACAAAGTTGATCCAGTCTTAAACGGAGTGATGCTTTCATGGGCGGAATATCTCAAAACTAAAGACTCAGTGCCGATCAAAATAATGAAGCACGAGCAAAATCAAAAAATTGCGCGTAGTTTACAGATTCTAAGGCTTAAAAGACATAGAGAAACTAGGTAACTTACCAATCCCCTATTATTTCATCACAAATTCTGCGTTTTTTTAGTATGTATAGGTTGTTCTCTTACCTGTGCTTCGATATAAATAATCAAAGATAAATTAGAATGATAAAACAATAGGATAAACCATGAGTAATTTAATAAACCGCCCTACACTCGCCTTCACAGCCGCAAGCTGGCTTGCGGTTCTTATTGGTGTTGTTGGTTTTATGATTGGATTGTGGAATGCAGAAATGCCTCTGCATGAAAAAGGCTATTATTTGATCATTCTATTATATGGACTGTTCTCCACGATCTCACTACAAAAAACATTACGGGATCAATTAGAAGAAATACTTGTGACTATGATTTATGTTGCACTTTGTTGGGCATCAGTTGGTATTTGCATTGGATTATTACTATTTAGTTTAACTAACGCTACGCTCACTTTAAGTGAAAAAGGGTACTACATTATGTCTTTCTTACTCAGTTTGTTTGGCGTCACAGCGACCCAAAAGAACATTCGTGATCTCGATCATTTACGTCATCAACAAGAAATAAATTCTCATCAACCCAAATTAGAAGAAGAGTCGAGTAAGAAAGTTCCATTAGATTAATTACAATCCATTAAAGAGTGCTTGTCGTTTAAGCCTCTTTTTGTGAATTAAATCAGTATTTGATTGATTACAAATATTTATTTCACATTATTCAGGATTGTTATTAACAAAACACTATATTCTCCTTACTAAGTAGTAATAATTTCTGTCGGTATCTCCATATTTTCTTTCTCAAACTTTGTTACATTTGCAGTCATTAAAAAGATGTCCCATTACTGGGAACATGGAGTCAAAATGAAAGCGAATATTTTGTTATTGAGCGCAATTTTAGCAAGCTCAACTCTAGCAACCAGCGTGTATGCTGATAATGCCACACGTGTTGCAGCAACTTCTGCTTTAGGTAGTGTTGTTGGTACAGCAATTGGTAAAGAAATTGGTGGTAATAATGGTGCGATGATTGGCTCTGCTGTCGGTGGTGCTGGCGGTGCGGCGGCTGCAAGTAGCAAACGTACTCGTACTGAAGCTGCGATTGGAGGTGGTCTAGGTGGTGTTGGTGGCTACACTGTAGGTAAAAATGTAGGTGGAACCACAGGTGGATATATCGGAGCGGCAGCCGGTGCAGCGGGCGGTGCAGCATTAGGTCGTCAAGTTGGTCAAGATCGTGATTATGACAATCGCCAAGATAACAAACGCCATTGGAAAAAGAAAAAACATCGTCATCATTAATCATTCTAAAAAGTACCTTAGGCACTGCTGTCCCATAGTTAGAGTTAAATAAAAAAACCTGAGTCCAAAGTAGTTAAAATATAAGTGCGAACAAACACTTCAACTACAAGGATTCAGGTTTTTTCACATCAGAATACGGTATTTCATCAATTACTCAAGCCCATTTTGAGACAAGATTTTGAACGTCTTGCAAAACAATACCATCAAGGACAAAAATTAAGATCAGCAACACGATGGGATCAATTTATTGCAATATTAATGTCCCAACTATCATGCCGTCAAAGCTTGAGGGATATTGAATCTAATCTCGAATCACAACAGGAAAAGCTTTATCACCTTAAATTGAAATCGTTTCTAGGCCGTAGCCGCAATGCGATACAAACACAAATATGGATTGCACTAATCGCGTATTTACTGGTGAGTTTTGCGAAACATATGGCACAAGAACGATGGAGTATTCAAAGATTATTAAGAATTATTCAGGTGAATTTATTTGAAAGGAAACCATTGAAGGCTTTGTTTTTACCTGACAAAAAATGGAATAAACAAGAAGAACCTCAGTTGAGGTTCTTCTTGTGATATTTGTGAGACAGCAGTACCCTAAGGTGCTTTTTTCACTAGAAGCTCGTTGCGATCAAAACTAGGAAACTAAACAACAACGTACCTATAGATCGTTTACAATGTACATGAACTTCTTGCTCAAGCCCTTGAGTCAATTGCTCTAAGTTTTCCATAACTTTGCGCTCATTTAATGTACGGCAATTGTTAATTTGCCTAAATAATCCACCAGTTAAAATTAGCAAAAAGTCTAATAATCTGCTAGAGCAATTTTTTAACCAATAGGTTAAATTGTGACAAAAATAGGTATATTATAAGAAATAATAATGATTAAAATTTATAGATACTATCCGAAAATTAAAAAAGCTCACTATTGTGAGCTTTTTTAATTTAGATGTTTAGTTTTGAGCAATTACTGTAATACCAGTTGCTTGAGGTCCTTTTTTACCATCAGCAATAGTGAATGAAACACGTTGTCCTTCATGTAAAACCTTAAAACCGTTACTTTGGATTTCACTAAAATGAGCAAATACATCTTGCCCAGAATCCGCATGAATAAAGCCAAAACCTTTAGTTTCATTGAACCATTTAACTGTACCAGTCACAGTGTTAGACATATATTTAACCTATTAGAAATATTTGGAATGCTTAGCAGCAAGTAACTTGGAATCATAAACTCTGAGATTAAATCTGATAACACGAAAGGTTTATCTAAACTACGAGATGAAAGATTTTCTGAATCAACAGTGTTATTCTTCTAGTTATTATTTAATATACACCACTTTACTTTTTCGGCACAAACATTATCTAACTGTACATGAAAAATTGGGGGCGAATAGTTGTATTACTAAAAAATCCTATTAAAAAACAATCGCTTTTAGCATTTCAAAAATTGTAAAATTTCATTTATCTCAATCAAATAATTATATTTAAAAATTATTTTATGCTTTTCTCGCACATAAAAAACATCAAAAAAGCCCACATATGTGAGCTTTTTTTTACTGGTCTAAAAATTAGATAACAGTGATGAGCGTTGCTTGTGGTCCTTTCTTACCTTGACCAAGTACGAAAGAAACGCGTTGGCCTTCTTGTAATACTTTAAAACCTTTGCTTTGGATTTCGCTGAAGTGAGCAAAAACATCTTGACCAGAATCAGCTTGAATGAAACCAAAACCTTTAGTTTCGTTAAACCACTTAACAGTACCAGTAACTGTATCAGACATACTTTTAAACCTTTTAAAATTTGTTCATTTATAAATTAAATCAAAATTTTCATCCTGACTTAACTTAATCTATCTTTATTTGACAGATACTGCAAGCATAGCAAATTTTAAGTCATACGAGATAGTGCATGTATGAAAGTATTGAAAGTTTTATCTCTTGAATGAAAGAGGTTGAGCTTTAATAAACCAAATCATGTAAAAATAACATTCTTTTCTAAATCAAAAAATTAGCTTTGATAGTGTAGTTACACAACTTATAAAACTTAAGATTTACTGACAAGAGATCATAAAAAATATTTTATCTTTCTCATTTAAGATTTTCTTATATACAAATTTACTGATTGCTTTCTTATACAAAATTCGGCTTTTAGGCAGAAGATCAACCTCTATAAAGCTTAGAATCTCATGCATAGCACAACTAGAAATCAAAAGATAGTTTTTGGATATAACAAAAAGCCCACATAAAGTGAGCTTTTTTTTCAAGCAATCTTATTAGATAACTTTAATTGTAGTTGCTTGTGGTCCTTTTTTACCTTGACCAAGTACAAACGAAACGCGTTGGCCTTCGTTTAATACTTTGAAACCATTGCTTTGGATTTCACTGAAGTGAGCAAAAACATCTTGGCCAGAATCAGCTTGAATGAAACCAAAACCTTTAGTTTCGTTAAACCACTTAACAGTACCAGTAACTGTATCAGACATACTTTTAAACCTTTAAACTTTGTTCATTTATGAATTAAATCAAATTATGAATATTGATTTAACCCAATCTATCTTTAACCAATAGATACTTCAAGTGCGTAAATTATCTATATTAATCGATAAAGCTGATTAACATCGGTATAGAAGCTTTTCCCATCTAGATTAAAATCGACTTCTCGACCCGACTCTAGCTGGATTTTCTTTCCAACCTCTACCCATTTGAAACCATCCAACGTATTTTGTTGACGTTTCAGCGGGATAATTTGCACACAAATTTCATTGCCATTGCTGGCTTTGGCTACACGCCATTCATTAATAATTTTCAACACAAAATCACTCATTTCTGAGCTCAAGTGATCGATTTGGATTTACTATAACGCTAGATATATGGAGAGAGGTAAACTACAATTCTAGAATCTAATAATTTTTAGCTTTCTTTAGGGTTATTTCAGCTAACTTAATTGCTGTCTAATCTTTCAGATAACAACAATTCAATAATCACAGAGCTAATATTCAATTAACTTTAAAGTGGTAGCGGGAGCTGGATTTGAACCAACGACCTTCGGGTTATGAGCCCGACGAGCTACCAGACTGCTCCATCCCGCATCAACATCTTGATCAACATGTTTGATCAATGAGATGCTTTATACGCCCATCTCCCCCACAATGCAAATTTTTTTTAGAAAAAGCACATAATTTACTGCCTAACGCTCAAATTAAACACAAGTTGACTAAAAACCAACCAAAATAAGTCTTACTAGTTGATCTGTTCGAAAGAGACCAAATTTTGGAATATGCACTCAATAAAACCAACTCTGTTTAATAAATCCACTATTTTCTTATAATTCAAAATCCTACAAAAATATTATGTATCAAGAAGCCTGCTATGTAACAATATCAACAATCTTTCATTTTTATAGTTCGACATGTCATTAATTATTGGTATTGATCCTGGTTCACGCTTAACAGGTTATGGAATTATCGAAAAAGATGGCAATAAACTACGTTTTGTCGATGCAGGAACCATTCGTACTGAAACTCAAGCAATGCCTGAACGACTAAAACGTATTTTTGCAGGTGTTGAACGTATTGTTAAATTTCACGGTCCTACTGAGGCTGCCGTTGAACAAGTTTTCATGGCGCAGAACCCTGATTCTGCTTTAAAACTTGGACAAGCCCGTGGTGCGGCAATTGCGGCATTGGTCAATTTAGACCTACAAGTCGCGGAATATACTGCTCGTCAAATCAAACAGTCAGTGGTAGGTTACGGCGCTGCTGAAAAAGAGCAAGTTCAAATGATGGTGATGCGTTTATTGAACTTAAGCATTCAACCACAGGCTGATGCAGCCGATGCGTTAGCTGCTGCAATCTGTCATGCCCATGCTTCAGGCAGTATGAGCAAAATGGCGGTGTTAAATGCGCTCGGTGGTATGGCTCGTGGACGGAGTCGTTCAAGTAGTAGAAGGCGTTAGTTTTCTTGATTTACCACTGTGTAAATCATTTTGCCCATTTCGTGTGCTTGTAAACCACGCATTCCATGTTCAGCCAGTAAATTCCCTGCCTGTGCATGCAAACTCACAATTTCATGCAATGCGACTTGCTCATGAAATTGTGCTTTTAAACTGGCAATCATACCTGCGAGCACATCCCCCATTCCTCCTGTACCCATTCCTGCATTGCCTTGGGTACAGATAAATAATTCAGCTTCTAAGACCAAGCTACCTGCCCCTTTAAGCACCCATTGTCCTGCATATTTTTGCTCTAGCTGATAAATTGCTGCAATACGATCTTGCTCAATGTCCGCAGCCGTACAACCCAATAAAGTTGCTGCTTCACCAGGATGTGGGGTTGCGTAAACATGAGTATTTAATTTTTGAGGATGTTTTGCCAAAAACCAAAGCCCATCTGCATCCAATACCACTTCTAAATGCGAATTTTGGTTGAGTAAATCGAACCATTGCTGATAAATCTGCTCTGCCCATTCATCCCGTCCCAAACCCATACCAAAACAGACTGCATCCACATGGTTTAATAAGGTTTGGATTGCATCTTGATCCAACGAATTAATATCTCGCACCATAATGTTTGGTGAACGCGACAGAATGGCCTGATAGTGTTTGGCATGACAGACCACACTAACTTTTCCAGCACCTGCATGAAAAGCAGCTTCAGCAGACATAATCACGGCTCCGCCCATATCCGCATGACCACCAACAACAAGTACATGCCCATAACTTCCTTTATGTCCAAAAGCTTGGCGTTTCGGTAATACAATTTTTTCAGGTGATAGATATGCAAGTGGTTTTAATTCTGCATCAATTGGGATCAAGCTGACTAAATGTAGTTTTCCCACATATTCCTTACCTTGCCCAGTAAACAGCCCTGCCTTATATCCTAAAATGGTAAAGGTATGATCGGCTTGTATTACACATGGTAAAGCTTGACCTGTATTGGCATGTAGCCCACTCGGAATATCGATAGCAATCTTTAAACCAATCTGTGAGTTAAACAACTGGATGATCGACTGCCATTTTTGATCTAGCATTCGATTGAGACCTATGCCAAACAGAGCATCAATATGACAATCAAAAGTTGGAATTTCTTGGTGATTCGTATTTTCCGACAATAAATAATCGATACTTTTAATATCAACTCGATTTAACAGTGCATATTGTACAGCTTGTTTTAAATCTAAAGATTGACCGAGTTCAGCTGCATAAACCGTGATGTGAAATCCATGTTGCTTTAGAAAAGCAGCGATATAGTAACCGTCACCTGCGTTATTACCTTGTCCACACCAAATTGCGATCTTTTGAATTTTATTTTTATTAAATGGTTCAATTAACTGCTGTGAGATTGTCCAAGCTGCTTGTTGCATCAGTCCTAAAGATGAATTTTGCTGTGCAAACCAACGCTGCTCCCATGCTTGAATGCTTTGGCTATGGTAAACTGAACGTTGCATGTTATCCCCTAATTATTGGTTTATGGCTTCAACCACATCCTCTGGAAAATCACTTGATAAAATTGAGCTTCAGCAGCTTGATCCTCAAGAGCTTAAAGACTGGATCAAAGCTCAGGCTTTGGCTTTGGGTTTTTCTGATTGTGTCATTGCCAAGCCTGATGCTCAAGATCAAATGCCACGTTTTAAAGAATATTTAAAACGGGGTTACCATGCAGATATGCACTATTTAGAGGAAAACCTAGAAAAACGTGCTGATCCAACATTGCTTGTACCTGGAACTAAAAGCATTATTTGTGTGCGAATGAACTATCTTGTGGCATCACCCAAGCCCCGTTATGTACCATTTGAACCAAATTCAGCCATTATTGCGCGTTATGCACGTGGGCGTGATTATCATAAAATCATGCGTGGACGACTTAAAACCTTAGCCACCCAAATCAGGGAAAAAGTGGGCGATTTTGAATCACGTCCTTTTGCCGACTCGGCTCCTATTTTTGAGAAATCTCTAGCCGAAAGTGCGGGTATGGGTTGGACAGGCAAACATACCCTACTCATCCATAAAAAATCAGGTTCCTTTTTTGTTTTGGGTGAACTATTTACCTCACTTGAATTGCCTTTTGATCAGCCTGCGACTGCACATTGCGGTTCATGTACTGCCTGTATCGACATTTGCCCAACCCAAGCGATTGTTGAACCTTATATGCTGGATGCCAGAAAATGTATTGCTTACTTAACCATTGAATATAAAGGCATCATTCCAGAAGAATTACGTTCAGGCATAGGCAACCGTATTTTTGGTTGTGATGACTGTCAGTTGATTTGCCCGTGGAATAGCTTTGCCAAAACTGCATCCATTCCAGATTTTAATCCCCGTCATGGTCTAGATCACATCAGTCTACTGGATATCTGGCAATGGGATGAGGCGACTTTTCTTACCAACACTGAAGGCAGTCCAATACGCCGTACAGGCTACCAATCCTTTAAACGGAATATTGCAATCGGCTTGGGAAATGCTCCATACTCGGCTGAAATCGTGAGCCAATTGAAAGAAGCAAAAGCTCTACACGATGAGATTGTCAATGTACATATTGAGTGGGCAATTCAACAACAATTGCAGCAAATAAACGTACCTGAATAGAAAAATGATGTTTTTTGCCCTTTGGCTTTGGCACGATTTCTGTATGATTAATCTCAATGTTTGTAATCGATCATCATGGATATAACAATGACTTTACGTAATGACTGGACTCGTGATGAAATCCAAGCTTTATATGACCAACCTTTTTTAGACTTAGTATTTGAGGCACAAGGCGTTCATCGTCAGCATTTTCAGGCAAATACCATTCAGGTCAGCACCCTGCTTTCAATCAAGACAGGTAAATGTCCAGAAGACTGTAAATATTGCTCACAATCGGCCCATTACGATTCAAAACTAGAAGCAGAAAAACGGATTGCGGTGGATAAGGTCATTCGTGAAGCACAGGCAGCAAAAGAGTCTGGCTCTTCCCGTTTCTGCATGGGCGCTGCTTGGCGCAATCCACACGAACGTGACATGCCTTATGTGCTGGAAATGGTTCGTGAAGTGAAAGCGTTAGGCATGGAAACCTGTATGACTTTGGGGATGTTGAATCAGTCTCAGGCAGAGCGTTTAAAAGATGCAGGTTTAGATTATTACAATCACAATCTCGACACTTCCCGTGAATACTATTCACATATTATTAGTACGCGTACTTTTGATGATCGTTTAGATACTTTAGATCATGTACGTCAAGCGGGTATGAAAGTATGTAGTGGTGGTATCGTTGGCTTAGGTGAAAGTCGTAATGACCGTATTGGTTTACTGCATGAGCTTGCAACCATGCCTGTACATCCTGAATCTGTGCCAATCAACATGCTGGTTCCGATTGAAGGCACACCACTTGCCGATGTTGAAAAACTGGATGTGACCGAATGGATTCGTACCATTGCGGTTGCGCGTATCATTATGCCTCATAGTTATATTCGATTATCGGCAGGACGCGAATCACTGAGTGATTCAGATCAAGCGCTTGCATTCATGGCAGGTGCAAACTCGCTTTTTTCTGGTGATAAGTTATTGACTACGCCTAATGCTGGAGAAGGTAAAGACCAAATCCTATTTGCTAAATTAGGTTTAACAGCAGAAAAACCGAAACCAACTGTTGCTGAACTCTCCGTAGATGCTATGAGTGCATAAACAAAAAAAGCCTTGTTATTTGACAAGGCTTTTTCCGATCATATTAAATTGATGTCACTAAAATACCGTATTTGGAATTTAAAAACATTCCTACACGAATAATATCCACACCTGCTGCATGTGTGACTGACAACTCTTGAGTATGTACATCAAAATGGAAAGAATCAAAAATATCCTGATGCTGCATCAACCATAGAATGGTATCAGTCGTACTTTCATCTACCTTATAAGTTTCTGACTTAAAATCTTTATCCATACTATTCAAATATCTTTGCTTGATCTATTTATCATAAACAATCAATAGTTTTTATGCAGCTTGTAAAAAAAACACTTAGCCAAAGGAGATTAATAGCAGAACTTTGATAATTTTGATGTGTGCTGAATTAGCAGGAGACTTTCACTTGGGAGATTCTAGGCAGCTAACCGATAAAAGTCTTCTGCCATTTGATTT
>NZ_JAMFKZ010000016.1:0-69801 GCF_023488045.1 Acinetobacter sp. ANC5681 | reverse complement strand
ATTAATTGATTTTTCCAGTCAATAATTTGGTTTTGATGAACATCAAACTCAGAACTCAATTCAGCAAGTGTTTTTTCTGCTTTGATCGCAGCAAGTGCTACCTTAGCCTTAAAGTCGTTTGAATGATTTCTTCTTGGTCTACGCGCCATAAAATACTCCATATATTGATGTTTATAACATCATTTGAGGAGCAGAATATCACTTATAGGAGTTGTTCAAATTTCCGGATCCATCTCTCTCTTCGACTGGAAATCTAAAAACCATAAGAAAATACGGTATTCGATTTATGTTTGGTATCGACTGTAACCGTAAGGTTTCCCCAGAAAAAGGACAATGGTTTCAACTGCGTTTATTGCCAGATTTCCATCAGGGTCAAGTAGTCTGGCTCAAAGATTTTGGCTTTGTACAATTATTTAAGACTCAGTTAAAAGAACAGCAGAGGTTTTATATTGTGCATCAAGATGAAGATGATTTATTGTCCTTTGAGGGTTTTCATGAATTACATTCAAGTCATTGGAAAATAGAGCAATATCACCGGGTGATTAAACAGGTTTGTCATATTGAAAAGTTTCAAGTAAGACGATCTAAACTGATTTTGAATCATATTTTTTCAGCCTTAATGGCCTACGTCGAGATACAAAAGAACCAGTTTGAGCGGATCTTTGAAAATGTATATCGTTGGCAGAAGAAATTATTTAGACCAATCATCAAAGACTTCATTCATGACTTTATTCTCGATAAAAATCATCTGCTACCACAGAGAATCTATAAATGATAGTGCGTAAGTCCTAGAATTTAAGAAAGTGCTAGCAATTTTAAGAAAGAAAAAACCTGATAGGACAAGGGACCTATGAAATTTGTCGTGTACAGAGTGGAAAAAGTGAGTAGAATGATTGTGCTTTTAAATGATAATAATATGAAAAGAATATGAGCATAAAGAAAGATATAATCGTCAATAGTAGAACATGGAAAATATATGTAGATATTAAGTGGCTATTTTCTATAGTACTTTTATCGGTACCGATTACGCATGCTGAGACACCCCGTGAACAGTACCATACTTTAAAAAATAATTTGTCGCAGCTGTTTGCACCAAAAAGTAATGAAGACTTTAAAATTGCCAATATGCAGAGACTAAGCAATTTTTCGTTTAATTCTTCTAGTGTTGAATTACCTGTAGTTAGTGCTAGTCATGCGATTGATACAATTCCAAGTGCTTTTTGGCAAAGCCACCTGAAAGTTTTAAAAGATGCGGTAAAAGTAGTGGTGCAGAGAAATCCAGAAATTTCCCAAACACTCGCGACTTTAGCAGCACAAAATGCAAATATTGATGTTGCAAAAGCGGGCTACTATCCACAGATTACTGGGGGCGTTAACACTGGAGATTTGACAAAAAAATCAGCTCGTGGACAACAGATTCTTGCATTGAATGCGACACAAATGCTTTTTGACTTTGGAAAAGTGAAATCAGGTGTCAACACGGAACAGGCAAAACTTTCATTAGAACAAGCAAAAGTGCTTATTAAAATTGATGATATTTCATTAGATGTCGCTCAAACGATAATTAATATACAACGTTATCAGAAGCTTATTCAGATTGCGAATCAACAAATTTCTGGAATTCGGCGGATTCAAGAAATGGCAAATTTAAGAGCAAATGCAGGAATTAGCAGCCAAGCGGACCCAGTACAAGCCCAGTCTTATTTACAGTCTGCTCAGTCTGCTTTAATTGCACAGCAATCTTTACTTGCCCAATACCAGCAGCATTTAAATACTTTACTTGGGTTTGATGTAAATAACGTGCAATGGGCGATTCCAGATGATTTAGTTCAACAGTCAGACTTATATTCAGCCCCACAATTTAACATCATTCCTCAAATGATTGCTGCACAAGCAGGAATTGACGTTGCTCGTTCGCAGAAACAGCAAACACAATTAAGTCGATATCCTACATTATCTGTGAAAGGTGAATTGAGTCAGGCTTTGCATGGTCGAAACCCAAATAATGATAAAGAGGGAGGTTTCGATAGCGCCATTATGTTGGAAGCGACCAGTCAATTTTATCAAGGTGGCGCAACATCCTCACAAATTAAAGCGGCTAGCTTTGCCGAAGAGGCTGCTAAAGCTCAAGTCAATGCAGTCTATCTACAAATACTTGACCAGATTCGGACGAGTCGGGAACAAATTGAAAATAAGCAAAGACAAATGCAAGTTCTCAAGAGCCGTCAAGCGACAACCGTGAGAACAAAAGAACTTTATCAAGAACAATATAAATTAGGTACACGATCACTTGTAGATTTATTAAATGCTGAACAGGCAATTCACGGCGCAAATTCTGAGTTAGAAAGTGCACGTTACGATATTTATAGCAGTATTGCGCAATACATAGCAACCACAGGGCGTTCGCGTCAAGCCTACGACTTAAATAATATACAAATTCAGGGGTTTGAAGTTCAGCCATGATGACAAAAATAAATTATCAACCGTGGTTGCAAGCGGTATTAATGATTGCAAAGCATTATCGTATAGAACCGTCTGAAGAACGTGTACGTTTGCAACTTGATTGGAATCAAAATCAAAATTTAGATGAAATTCTATTATTAATGTGTCGACAAGTTGGTCTTCATTTACGCAAAGTTAAGTTTAGTGATGATGTGGTCAATCCATGGCGTTTGCCCGTGATTGTTGAACTGAATGATGGTCAAGTTGGTGTTGTTGATAAGGCTGATACAGAAGGTAATGTCAGTGTTCAATTAAGTGGTGATCAAGGGCTATCGCAAAAATTTGCTGTTGGAGCACTTAAACATATTGTTAAAGGTGTTTATATCCTTCGACCAGAAAAATCAGTACCAGATGCACGTATCGATGAATACATTAAGCCTTATGAAGCGAGCTGGTTTTGGTCAATTGTATTACAAGATTGGAAGCGTTATATTGATATAATGTTTGCCTCTCTTATGGCTAATATTCTGGCATTAGCTACCATCATTTTCTCTATGCAAGTATATGATCGGGTCGTTCCATCGCAATCTATTCCAACACTTTGGGTACTTGCGGGTGGAGTATTCATTGCAGCAATTTTTGAATTTGTTCTCCGTGTTTCGCGTGTTTATTTGTCAGATATTATTGGAAAACGTGCCGATTTGCGTATCTCAGATCAGGTCTTTGGCCATGCGCTCAGAATCAAGAACAGTGAGCGTTCCAAGTCTACAGGCACCTTTATTTCCCAGATTCGTGAGTTGGAGGGTGTTCGTGAGCTGGTCACCTCAACCACCATGGGAGCCATCGCAGACCTGCCATTCTTCTTCCTGTTTCTGGTTATTTTTGCACTGATTGGTGGCAACCTGTTTTGGGTGATGTTGGTGGTGGTGCCGTTAATGATCTTGCCTGGTATTTTAGTGCAAAAAAAATTGGCTAAACTTGCGCAGGAAGGAATGCGGGAATCTTCAATCCGTAATGCCATTCTGGTGGAGGCTGTACAGGGAATTGAGGATATTAAGTTACTACGCGCAGAGTCCCGTTTCCAGAATCAGTGGAATCACATGAATGAGGTGTCTGCCGACATCAGTATGCAGCAACGCAAGATTGTGGGTGTATTGACGGCCTGGACACAGAAAATTCAGGGGCTGACCTATGCAATTGTAGTGCTGGTCGGCTGTTTTGCCGTGATGGCTGGGGAAATGACAACAGGTGCCTTGGTGGCCTGTTCAATTCTCTCATCGCGAATGCTGGCTCCAATTTCACAGGTGACAGGCATATTGGGTCGTTTCCAGCAAGCAAAAGTGGCCAAGAAAAGTCTTGATGAGTTGATGAAGAAACCCGTTGATCAGGCGGACCATGCCCACTTGGTGCATAAGGAAGCTTTACATGGTGATTATGAACTCAAGAATGTGATGTTTCAGTACTCTGAAGATGACCCACGACCAAGTCTAGCCATCCAGCAACTCAAAATACGGGCAGGTGAGCGGATTGCGATTTTAGGCCGTAACGGTGCGGGTAAATCCACCCTATTGCAAATTCTTTCAGCGATGCAGTTTCCTACTAATGGCTCGGTTCATTTAGATGGCTTGGATATTAGTTTAATTGATCCCGCTGATGTGCGTCGGGATATGGGTTTATTGAACCAAAATGCGCATTTATTCTATGGAACAATTCGTGAGAATTTAACGCTTGGTGCGCCGTTGGCACGTGATGAAGATATTTTAAAAGCCTTAAAAGTTACGGGCGCTTTAAGCTTTGTACAAGAGAAAAAAGAGGGTTTAGATCATTTAGTTTTAGAAGGGGGCGTTGGGTTTTCTGGAGGACAACGACAGGCATTATTATTGGCAAGACTGCTGATTCGTGAACCTAATATTTTACTTTTAGATGAACCTACAGCTGCAATTGATGATGTTGCTGAGAAACAATTGATTGATCATTTAAAAGGTTGGCTTTCTCACCGAACTTTGGTGGTGGCGACTCATCGCCGCGCTGTTTTAGAATTGGTTGATCGTATTATTGTCATGAATGATGGCAAAGTGGTAATGGATGGACCCCGTGAACAAGTATTAAACCAATCTACTTTACAACAAAAACAATTTAAGCAAGGGGATAATTCATGAGTGAACTAGAACAAGCCAATAGCCGTCCCATGAATGTTACCTATAAAGAACCAAGTTTACCGCGTTCTAGCTTTGTTATATGGATTGTAGGCATCGGTTTACTTGTACTTCTAATTTGGGCGTGGTTGTTTAATTTGGAAGAGGTTTCAACAGGTACGGGGAAAGTGATTCCATCTTCCAAGGAACAGATCATTCAATCTCTTGAAGGCGGTATCTTAACCAAGCTTGAGGTTAAGGAAGGAGATGTGGTTGAAAAGGGGCAGGTACTTGCCCAGCTAGACCCAACACGCCTTGCTTCAAATGTAGGAGAGTCCCAATCCTTGCTGACCTCTGCACAGGCCACTGCTGCACGCCTGCGTGCGGAAGTGAACGGAACCCCACTGGCTTTTCCTGAAGAGGTGCTGAAAGAACCTAAACTGGTACAGGAAGAAACTGCACTTTATCGTTCACGCCGTGCCAATCTTGAAGAGTCGATTGCAGGCAACCAACAGGCACTGAAACTGGTACAGCAGGAGCTGGCAATGACAGCACCTCTAGTTGCCAAAGGTGCGGCAAGTGAAGTTGAAGTTTTACGTTTAAAACGTGAGGCAAACGATTTACAAAATAAAATCAATGACACCCGCAATGAATATTATGTAAAGGCACGTGAGGAACTTTCCAAGGCAAATACCGATATTCAAACCCAGCAACAGGTGGTGAAAGGCCGAAATGACAGTTTACAGCGGGCTGTTTTTAAAGCGCCTGTCAGAGGTGTGGTAAAAGAAATTGATGTAACGACATTGGGTGGTGTCATTCCTCAAAATGGTAAGTTGATGACCATCGTGCCGTTGGAGGACAAGCTACTGATTGAGGCACGTATTTCACCACGGGATATTGCCTTTATCCGTCCTGGACAGGAAGCATTGGTAAAGATCACCGCCTATGATTATGCAATTTATGGTGGTTTAAAAGGTAAAGTGACGGTGATTTCACCCGATACGATTCGTGATGAAGTAAAGCAGGATCAATTTTATTATCGTGTTTACATTCGTACGGAATCTGACCGCTTACATAACAAAGCTGGCACAGCCTTTAGCATTACCCCTGGTATGGTGGCAACCGTGGATATCCGCACTGGACAGAAAACAGTTCTGGATTACCTGCTTAAACCATTTAACAAAGCCAAGGAAGCATTGCGGGAGCGTTGATTATATTGAGTTGTAAATAAAGTGGATCATACCCTCAAGATTGGATAGCTATTTAATTTCGAGGGTATTTTTTTACGTCGAATATAGGTGAACAAGTTTATAGGGAAAAATGATTGATTTAATTTTAACCGCTTAAGTCGTTACAATAAAAAATCAAATGAGTTGGGACACAATCTGTCCATATCCAATGCTACACTGCAAAAACGAATTAAATTTCACTATGTTGTATATAAAAATGAAAGAAAAAATTGCAGGATTACTTAAACAACTCAATACAGGTTTTATTGGTCGTGAAGACGTCATGAAATCTGCATTATTAACTTTGATTGCAGGGGAAAATATTTTACTGATTGGCCCTCCAGGCACGGGTAAAAGTATGCTGGCTCGCCGTGTTGCTGAAGCCCTTACACCTGAAAATGAAAAATCTAATTATTTTGAATACTTACTGACCAAGTTCTCTACACCAGAGGAAATTTTTGGGCCTTTATCTTTAACAGATTTAAAACAAGATCGTTTCCATCGTAAAACTGCTGGTTATTTACCAACTGTACAAGTGGCATTTTTAGATGAAATTTTTAAAGCTAGTTCCTCCATTCTGAATGCTTTACTGACGATTTTAAATGAACGTAAATATCATAATGGTACAAGTGTTGAGGATATCCCTTTACATGCTTTGATTGCGGCATCGAATGAATTACCGATTGGTCAGGATGAATTGTCGGCTTTATATGATCGTTTTTTAGTACGTAAATTTGTGGATTATATTGATGAACAGAATATAAGCCTATTATTTAATTTACCGCAAAGAGAACAGATTCAAGCAAAATATCAACTCACTGTAACTGAGTTAAATGATATCAGAGAAAAAGCCAAAGCGGTGATTTTTCCTGATGAAGTACAGCAAGCAATTCAAGATATTTGGAAGAAATTTAAGGAAGAATTTAAAGAAAATAAAGATGAGGTATTGTCAGATCGGCGTTTTGTCAAAGTTTTGCATATTTTACGAATTTCTGCTTTAACCAATGGACGCAAAGAAGTTGATTTTTCTGATGTAATGTTACTTAAAGATTATCTTTGGAATCACCCTGATCATGCAGAAAAAGTTTTAGATATAGTTCGTAAGGCTATTGGTAAATTTTCTGTTTATAATGATAATAGTTCTTCTATTGAATCTTCATCTCGATTAAAGCAGGATGCTTTAAAACGCCAAAAAATCAAACAACAAAACAGCCCAAAACCATATCAATCTGCATCATTAAATTCAGTGATTAAAGGTTATAAAGGCAGTGGTACAGAACATGACCCAATTTTAATTGAAACGATACAGGACTTGGCAGGTTTACAAAAACCAGAAGTCGGACAGCAAGGCTACTATTTCTTACAAACGGCTGATATTGATGGTTCTGCTTTAACACAATGGTTTGATATAGATTTTAAAGGTAACTATAACGGCAATGGTTTTTTAATTAAGTTTAAAGATAATTTTATTCATCATGATAATTTTTCAAATACACAAGGTAATATTTATTCAATCTTTATTAATGTCCAAGATTCAAAAATAATGAATATGTCTATTGAGGGTGTATTGCTTGCAAAAAATATAGCAGATAGTGAAATTTTGGGTAGTTATACAAAAAATAGTTTTGCAATTTATGCTGAAAATTCAAAAATACAGCAATGTTATACTCGTTCTCCATTATTATGGGAACAGGTTTCTAATACACTGATTTTAAATTGTATGGTGTTATTGAATGATTCTAGTGGGATTATAAACTTTGGTATCACACGAAACGCTTATGACGAAAGTGAAGTGGAAAACTGTTTTGTGCAAGGGGATTTAGTCGCTTATTTTTATGGATTGATTAATTATAGTTATAATAGTTCTATTATAAATAATGCTTTAGGTAATATTAATTTTAATTCTAATTGTTATTATACTGAAACTAGATTTATTCATAATTATTCAGATACTACTTTAACAAACAATATATCCATAGATAGTAACCGTGGTACATCGGATGCAAATGGTCAAGATGGTTTAACTGTTCCTGCTGCATTTTTTAACCAAAAATATTTTGAAGATCATTTAGGTTGGGATTTTGAAAATATTTGGCAATGGGATACACAAAAAGATCATCCTACACTACGTCCATTAATAGCAGATAAAACCACAAAACAACCTGAACTTAAAGCAAATGAAGTTTTTTTAATTCAACAACAATTACAAGCGAATATTTGGTTATAAAAGGTTGTTGATTATGTTAGGTTTTTTAGCGACAAAGCTCTTTCAACCCTTTTTAAAACCCCTTAAATATTTTGTCGATGATAATTTTCGTTCAAAAGTTGAACCGATTGATGGTAGTGTATTGTATTCCAATCTCTACGGTGCGGTTGAACATTCGGGGATTTATGTTGGCGATGGACAGATTTCTAATATTGTCGTCGATAGTCTGCTCAAAGGCGAAAGTACCGTCCGTTTAAGTGATGCACGGGATTTTACCGACCGCAGTTTATTGGGTAAAAAAATCTATGTATCGTGTGACAAACACGGTAAACCAGTCGGCGATTTTGATGTTTGCGATGGTGCGATGAATCATGTCGGTGATCGTGGCTTTTATGGCCTAGTGTTTAAAAACTGTCATACATTTTCTCGAAAATGCGTCAATTATTCACAGGAAAGTTATTGGCTTAATTCGATCGTTGCATTCACTGATTTAGTGACCGAATTACCAACCAATCTTCTATTATTAAAGAAAACGGCTAATCATAAAATCAATGCCCGAAAATGGTTATTATGGGATTGGCAAGAGGATAATCAAAAAGAACCAAAACAACCTGAACCCGATTGGCAGGATATTGAACGTCAATATAAACATCAGCCTTTAACGCCTGAATATATTGAACAGTTACAGCAAGAACTGGAACAAACAAAGGAATATCAACAGGAAATTTCTGACGAAAATATCCCTAAAGACATTTTAAATAAATTACAGGGGTTTAAACAGAATCTACAAAATATTTCTGATAAATATGAACAAGTCAAAGGCTTTTTGGCAGCGTGTCCTGATGCACAGTTTTCCTATCAACAGCTAGAGGATTGTAATGTTGATTTTACTGCTTTAGCCAAGCAACTACAAAATAATAGCGTGATTAAAGACTTAGCCCGAAAAATGGGACGTAATTATATTTCGGAAGAAAAAAAGAAACAAAATAAAATCCCAACCGCCAGTAAAAGCGAAGTACATGGTACGCATCGTAGCGATGATGTGATGCGATTACTCCCAAGCGAATTGATTAATCTTGACGATGAAACACTCGAAACATTATTTTATGCTCGTTTACTTGAACAGAATCTATTAACCTATGAATTGCAAGGGATAACGTTTATCAATGGTGAAGAAATAGAGCAACAACATAAACGTACAGGTCCAGTGGTGGCTTGTTTAGATACTTCGGGCAGTATGGAGGGTGAACCACTACTCAAAGCCAAAGCATTATTATTCGCCATTGCCAATATTTTAAAACAGGAGCAACGTTCCTTGCATGTGATTTTATTTGGTTCAAGTGGTGAGTTAAAAGAATTTCAAATGTTGGGCGCAGAATCTTTAGCAGATTTATTGCAATTTCTCCAACAGGGATTTAATGGTGGCACGGGTTTTGAAACCCCTTTAAAACGAGCAGTAGACATTATAAAAGCTGAGAAAGATTATCAAAAAGCCGATATTTTAATGATTTCAGATGGAGATTGTAATTTGTCAGATTATTTTTCAGCCCAATTACAAGGTTCAAAAGACCAGTTAAATTGTATGGTGTATTCTGTATTATGTGCAGGACAACGAGTTAAAGATAACTTTAGTGACGAGATCGTTGTCTTATAATAGAACGATAGACTTTGTGAGATAGCTCTCTCATCTACAAAAATTGATATGATTTCTTTTTTGCTTTTATTTAGATTTTTATGCCTTTCACTATCGCGAATACAGTTACTTTTGAAGAAGACATTAAAAAAAGTCGTTTCCAAGCGATTGCCGCAGTTGTTGAAAATGAACAACAGGTCAAGGCCTTTTTAGAGCAGACTAAAGATACATCAACCACCCATCAATGCTGGGCATGGAAGATAGGACACCATGTACGCTTTAATGATGATGGTGAACCCTCTGGCACCGCAGGTCGCCCCATTCTTGCCACCATTGAAGGTAATGATTTAACCAATATCATTGTATTGGTCAATCGTTGGTATGGTGGTGTTAAGCTCGGTACAGGTGGTTTGGTCAGAGCGTATGGTGGATGTGCAGGTCAGTGTTTATTACTCGCTGAAAAAATTGAATTGATTGAGAAAAAACAGATTCAATTTGCCTGTTTATTTAATGAATGGGCAATTATCCAGTATGAATTGATCCAACAACAGATTGAATATCAAGAACGTTACACTGAAACAGGTGTTCTTATTGAAGCACGATTACAAGTACATCAAATTGAGCCTTTAAGGCATAAGCTCCAAGATGTGACACGTGGACGTGAATCGCTTAAGGTGATAGAGGAACAAGAAGATGACAACTGATCCTTTATTAAAGTATCGAGAACAACATAAGCATCGTTTGAATTATATGCCTTGGTTGTACTGGTCACTTAAGCCTAAACATCGAGAATGGGCGGAACAATGGCAGGCGGAATATCAAGCCTACCTGATGGAAATGGAAACAATAGAGATTGGCAAAAATTGTTTTATTTCTCCTTTAGCGCATATTTTTGCAGAGCGTGGGCGAAAGATTAGCATTGGTGACAATACCTTTATTGCGGCAGATTGTACCTTGCATGGACCTTTAGAAATTGGTAATGAAGTCGCGATCAATCATCATTGTATTTTAGATGGTGGACGTGCTGGCATTAAGCTGCATGATCAGGTTCGAATAGCCGCTTATAGTCATTTATATGCATTTGATCATGGCATGGATTTAGACCGACCAATATACCAGCAAGCTGTTACCTCCAAAGGAATTGAGATTGGGCGAGATGTATGGTTAGGGGCTCATGTTGGTATAAAAGATGGCGTGAAAATTGGACATCATGCGGTTGTGGGGATGAATAGTATGGTTACTAAAAATATAGAAGATTTTGCAATTGTGGCAGGTAATCCAGCTAGATTGATTCGTTATCGTACTGAATAAAATCAATTAAAAGCTCATGAGATTCTATACATAAATTTAACCCACCATACTTTGATCTGTGTTAAGTTAAAAACAAGTACAAGACCTAAGGTGTTAAACCTAAAGAGAGGCGAACATGAACCGTGTCATTGCATGTATTGATTCTTCACCCTGTATCGAGGCTGTCGCTGAAGCAGCCGCATGGGTGGCGAAGCAAACGCAAAGAGAATTAGTATTGTTGCAAATTCTGGACTATTATCCAGCAAGCTATCATTTAGGTGAAATCAGCGGTGTCATTGGTTTTGAAAGTAATGCCATGTTGCTCAAGGAGCTGGCCGAGCTTGAGCAAAAGCAAAGTGAACTCGCACTCGACTACAGTAATAACTTACTGAAACATATTTCTGAGCTGATCGAAAAACAATATGGTTTAACCAGTACCAAGATTCAGGAAAAAGGCGATTTTCTTGAACAGAGCTTTAATATTTTAAAAGAGAATGATGTTGTCATTATCGGGCGTGTGGGTGAACGGGCGGCCGAGAAGAATAAGCCAATTGGCAGTAACGTGGAAAACTTTATTCGTGGTGCAAACTGTACAGTGATTACTGTGGGAGAGCATTTTGAAGCACCAAGACGTTTTATCTTTGCTTATGAATATTCACCGACCTGTCAAAAAATGCTGCAACGTATAGCACAAAGTGATTTATTGAAAAAGTTACAATGTCATTTGCTTTATGTCGGTGATCATCCAGAAATGCTGGCAGAGCCAGAAAAATATTTAAAAGATGTGGGTTTAGATGTTATACCCATTTATCGATACGGGGATGTTGCCCAAAATATTCTTGAATATCAACGAGAACATGATATTCAACTCATTGTTTTAGGTGCTTTCAGCCACAGTAAAATCCATCAATTTTTTTTGGGTAGCATTACTACAACCATCTTCCGAAATGCCAATGTACCTTTGCTCGTTGCTAAGTGATTCATTTTCTTCAATATAGTTATCCGCAATTACTGTGGATAACTATATGGAAAAGCATTGTAGATAAATATAATCTATTGATATTGAATAAATAATTTTTTTAGATTGTTTTTTGATCTCTATTTTACGATTGCAATTGCAAAACCATCATGCCCTTTAGATCCTACTGTTTGTAGAGCAGTGCAAGAGAGCAGTTGAGGATGATCTTTTAATGCTGAGAATGCTTCACGAATGCCTTCAATACTAGGCTTCTTATTATTCTCATCTAAGATTGCACCTGCACGAATGACGTTATCAAGTACAATAATCGTACCTGAGTGAGAAAGCTTTAAACTTAATTCAAAATATTCACGATAACTTTGTTTATCGGCATCAATAAAAATCAAATCAAAGGGTTCACTGCCTTCAGCAATGAGTTGCTTCATAATATCTGCACCACGACCTTTCTTGAGCTCGATATTGGTTGGCATATTGGCAAAATCGATATTTTCCTGAGCAATAATGGCGTGAGTATCTCGACCTTCTACCGTGAGTAGATAGCCATCTTCAGGTAATGCTTTTGCAAGCCAAATAGTACTGTAGGCACCAAAAGTTCCCAGTTCCAGTACCCGTTTGCATTGGTTCATCTGAATCAACATTTGCAAAAACATGCCTTGATTAGGCGCAACAGCCAAATGATTAGAAAACCCCTGAGTATCGGTGTTGTCTAATGCATGTTGAAGTCTTGGGTCTGTGGGAATTAAATGTGAATTGATATAGTCATCAATGTCGGTCCACATCTGTTGCATAATCAAGTTTACCTATGAATCTGTTAGCTGCATTTTAAACATTTATGCTTAGAGTGCAATTTGATTACTGAATTAATCACTATCATTGAAATAAAAAAGAGACCGTTTAGATCTCTTATCGATTTAAATTATCGTTTATTAGAAGTTACACATTGAACTATTTCGGGTGAGGTCAGGCCCCCAAGTTCGATAACCTTGCGTATCGATATGAATTTGGCCAGAGCTGTACAAGCCTATTCCAAGATTTAAACTCTGCCCATGCTGGATCCAAAATTGGCATAGTTTAAATTTGGTCTGTTCAATATATGCATAGTCTTGCGGTTGTGGAACTTCAGGCCCGATACGGAAGTCGATTGCTGAATTGAACAAATGCTTAGAAGAACCCGCACCACCTGCACATTGATTTAAAGGTAGATCGCGGTAAACAGAAGTGACTTCGAAATCAGTTAAAATCTTAGCAGCAATTAAATATTTAAAGACCCGTAAGGTTGAAAGTGAATTATTCCATAGCTCACGATTTGGTACCATATATTCTGAGCGACCACATTTTTGCCAATCTCTAGCGGTACGTAATAATTCAAAACTTGGAATAATATGCGCCACATTGTTGCGTGTTAAAAACTGTTCATATTCACGCACACGTGCATAGTTCTCGCCCTGATTGAGCCAGATACGGTAAGATGCAGGTTCAACCTTATTGGGAATGGGGCGGGTAAAAGTAACTTGTTCTTGAGGAATGTAAATTCTTTTATCTTGATTTTGATTCACTTTAGTGGCTGAACTGACACAACCGACCATCATCACAGGGATGATACAAAATGATAAGAGACCCTGTAATTTATTTCGCATCATAAAAAAGCAGTTCACAATCTATAAGTGATAGATGAATTATTTTAATGCAAAATAACGCACAAATAATGGTGCAATTGCAAAGAAATGTGTGATTCGAGTATAAAAAAAGACCAGTTAATACTGGTCTTTTCTATGATTATTTTTCTAAATATTGCAATTTATTTGGCTTGCCATTCCATTCTTCACGATCAGCAGGTTGTTCACCAATTTGAGTGATGTTATTACCTGCCCATTTTTCAGAGAGTTCAGCATTCAGCTCAATAAACGCTTCTTGACCTTCAGGTAGCTCATCTTCAGAGAAAATCGCATTTGCTGGACATTCAGGTTCACACAATGCACAGTCAATACATTCATCTGGATTGATGACAAGAAAGTTTGGACCTTCATAGAAGCAATCTACAGGGCAAACTTCAACACAGTCTTGATATTTACATTTAATACAGTTTTCTGTGACAACAAAGGTCATGGCGGCAGCTACCTAAAAAATATGGTTTTCATTTTGCATAGCGTATTTTAGGCAAAAAATACCGATAGAAACAATTCCTTTTATTGATATTTATTATTCGTATCAATGAAATGGGCTTATTTATATGACTTTTATTGATAATAAGTCTCAATAACTTAATGAATTGTCGAATTTCTCCTTGCATTACATGATGCAAAATGAGCGCACAAATATAATTGCGATCTTACAACTAGAGAAATCAGCTCTGACCTAGGGCCAAAGCTGATGATTTAATCTTAATTTTCGAGTGCTTGGCTAGATTTGAATAAGGCTTTGAGCTGATAAAGCTGTTCAAGTGCTTGACGTGGTGTTAGATCATCCACATCAATTTTATCTAACAATTCAAGCGCAGGGGATTGAGCTTCCACTTCAACAATTTTCTCAACAACTTGAGTTTCAATTTCATGCTCAAGTGAACTGAATAAATCATTTTGAACTGTATTTTGCAAATGTTGATGCTGTTGCTTTTCCAGAATTTTCAAACGTTTCTGTGCTTCTTTAATTACACTTGCTGGAATACCTGCCAGTTTTGCAACTTGTAAGCCGTGGCTTTGGCTTGCAGGACCGTGTTGTACTTTGTGCAATAAAATTAAATTACCATTCAGTTCTTGTGCTGTCACATGATAATTATCAATACCAACTTCACCACCCAGTTCGGTTAACTCAAAGTAGTGTGTTGCAAACAGACATAGACATTTCACACGCTTCGTCAAATCAAGTACACATGCCCAAGCTAAAGAGAGGCCATCATAAGTACTCGTACCACGACCAACTTCATCCATCAAAACCAAAGATTGACTTGTAGCATGATGTAAAATCTGTGAGGTTTCAGTCATTTCCACCATAAAAGTAGATTTACCTGTCGACAAATCATCCGCAGAACCGATACGGGTAAAGATACGATCAATTGAACCTAGTTTTGCCGATTTTGCGGGAACGAAACTACCACAGTAAGCAAGTAAACTGATTAATGCGGTCTGACGCATAAATGTCGATTTACCGCCCATATTTGGACCCGTAATAATCGCCATACGATGTTGTGGGTCTAGAGTCGTATCATTCGGTGTAAATGGTGCTTTATTTAAAGCTTCAACAACGGGATGGCGACCAGCTTGAATTTTGATGCTGGTTTCAGCCGTAAATTCAGGTCTTGTCCAATTATTTAATCTGGCTTGATGTGCAAAATTTGCCAGTACATCAATATGCGCAATTGCTGCGCTCATCATTTGTAGTTGAGCAATATTTTGGCGAAGCTCATCTAATAAGGATTCAAACAAAAGCTTTTCACGGGCAAGCGCGCGTGATTCACTTGAAAGGACTTTATCTTCAAAGCTTTTTAGTTCAGGCGTGATATAACGTTCCGCATTTTTGAGTGTTTGACGACGTATATAATCGGCTGGTGCTTGCTCGGCCTGAACGCGTGTCAACTCAATATAATAACCACTGATACGATTATAACCAATTTTAAGTGTATTGATTCCAGTACGTTGGCGTTCTTTAATTTCTAAATCAATTAAAAATTGCCCTGCATGATCGCGAATTTTACGTAATTCATCCAGTTCATCATCATAACCTTCAGCAATCACATTACCATCGCGTAATAATACTGGCGGATTTTCAACAATTGCCGCCATTAAATGTTGATGTAGACTTTTGAAATCACCTAATTGATTATCCAACTGATTTAATAATTGAGATTGTTGGTTTTTTAGCACAGGCGCTAAAGCATGCCGTAAAAATGGAATTTGTGCACATGCTTGACGCAGTTGAACTAAATCGCGTGGACGTGCACTGCCCAAAGCAACACGACTCAATACACGTTCGATATCACCAATTTCTTTGAGCACTAAACGTACAGGAGATTCATGGTAGCCTTTTAATAATTGCTCTGAGGCATCTAAGCGAGCATCTAATATGGCAGTATCACGAATCGGTTGCATAAGCGTTCGACTGAGTAAACGGCCACCCATTGCGGTTTGGCAGTCATTAATCAGTTGGAATAAAGATGTGCCATGTTCAAATAACGGATCAATAATTTCTAAATTACGCCGTGTAATTGGATCAAGTGCAATAAAGTCAGTGCTTTGCTCAATTTGAATAGAACGAATATGTGGTAAAGCCGTTTTTTGTGTTTCTTTGGCATAATGAATTAATGCTGCGGCTGCAGCTTTTGCCAAAGGGAGTGGATCTAGACCAAAGCCTGATAAAGTTGAAACTGAGAACTGGTCACACAAAGTTTTTTGTGCATTATTTAAATTAAAATCAACATTTGGACGTTTAGTAATTGGGCAATCTAAATTCTTTTTAATTTGTTCAATAATATTTTGATCGATCAGATCTTCATCAATGAGAATCTCGCTAGGCATTAAACGAGCTAGCTCAATCGCCAATTGTTCTGGCTTATAGTTTTGTTGTTGAACTTTAAAAATACCCGCACTCAAATCAAGTAATGCAAACCCAATTTGATTTTGTTGAATACATAAAGCAACCAGATTTGAAGACTGATAACTGCTAAGTAATGCATCATCAGTCAAAGTACCTGGTGTTAGAATACGAACTACTTTACGTTCCATAGGTGCTTTACCGCGAGAACCTGCGTTCTCGCCTTCACCAACTTGCTCACAAATTGCAACTGTGCGACCAGATTTAACTAAGCGGGCAAGGTAGCCTTCGGCTGAATGATAAGGCACACCAGCCATTGGAATCGGTTGCCCACTCGCTTTACCGCGATGAGTCAGCGTAATGCCGAGTAGTTTGGCTGCTAAATGCGCATCTTCAAAGAATAGTTCATAAAAGTCACCCATACGATAGAACAGCAATGCATGTTGATAGTCTGTTTTGACTTTGAGATATTGCTGCATCATAGGTGTGTGAGAAGATAAGTCAGCCATGATTTCAGCGCTGTTCATGCGTATTAAGTCCTTAAATTTTTGAATAAATTAAACTATAGAAAGTCTAATTGTCTAACTGATAGGGAGTCAACAGGATATCATCTAAGAAAAAGTATAGCTTTTATATCTAGGAATTGAGCCAATAGTGTGTGAGATCTTATTTTAAACCGGCTTTGTTGCACAAACCTACCGTTAAAGGCTTAGTCAACATTTCATTTCTCAAATGAATAAGTCCACATCTAAAATCTATCGTACAACCAATTGGCCTTCTTATAACAGAGCATTAATAAATCGAGGAAATATCTCTATTTGGTTTGATCCCAAAACTAAATGGTACGCTCAACCAAAAGGCAAGCATGGTCGAAATCAAACCTATTCTGATGCTGCTATCCAATGTTGTCTGATGATTAAATCTCTATTCCGTTTGTAGAAGACAAAAGCATATTGATATTGCAATCAGCTACCAAAAAAGTAGCGATGGGCTGCATCTAGGCAGGACACTATGGAGAAAAATGGTCAAACTATCATCGCCGAAGTTTGGTAGAAACCAAGATGCACTGCATCAAATTATTGGGTGATAGGCTTAGTGCAAGGCGTTTTGATAACCAAGTCAATGAGATTCATGCAGGTGTGGCAGTATTAAATAAATTTACGGAGTTGGGCCGACCTCACACCCAAGTAGTCACTTAAATTTGGATAACTTGGGACAAGTTTAGTCTTTGAATGTTTGTGCAACAAAGCCATGCAAACAGGAAATTTTTTTAGAATTTATTTTTTAAATCATGAATTGATAAAAGGATTAAAAATATAAAATTTTCTGAAATATTTTTAAATAATATTGTAACTGTATGGTTAGTTTAATATTAAAGAAATTTCTAACCAGTGCTTAATTTCAACCACTTAGTCGTCTAAAAAATAAAAATATAATAGTTATAAGTCTTGTTACAAGCTATTAGTCGACAATCGATAGAAAATTTCCCATAGTCCTATCAACAATATTTTGAGAAGAAGTATTATGGATAAGATTACGGTAATTATTAAAGATCAAGAAGAAAATGAATCGATTGTTGTGGCACAGCTCAATGATTTAGAAGACCAAGATATTCCTTTTTTTAAACGAGTTGAGCATATTGAAGTAGAAGGGAATATCATTTTTCCAAATATCGATTTACTTTTTGAAAGTGATATAGATGGAAAGATTTATAAGTTAGTTGCACCTGTGAATGACAAAAGATTTATCTGACCTCAATCTTCTATTTTCAATACGATAAAAAAGACCCACTTATGAGATTCAAATAAGTGGGCTTTATTTGAGAGCAACAAAAGTGATTTAAATCAAGTTGCCATGTCACTGAATACTCGTCCTAGAAAAGCGTTAGATTGGCTTACACTATTAAAGAAGTTTGCTCAACTTGTTGATTATCATAAAACTTTTGAAACTGTCGCACCTCATGTTTGAATTCGCCCAGTGTTATGTGATCTCAATGAATTGGGTTAAGCCCTTTAACAATGTCATTAAACTCAGAGCCATTGAGCCAAAAAGATTTTTTTAGAAAAAGGGTAGTCATAATACTTTCCGCTGCTTCACTATTTTGGTTGTCACAAAATAGTCCATAGCTCTCACCTAATACAGTGTTGTTCTCGATGAGACGAATAAAGAAAGCATGTTGTTCGTCAGCATAACCTAGAATAGCATCACGTCGATTGTTCATTTTTCATGTCTCCACATCAAAAATCTTTTGAGTAAAATCTACTGCTAACAGATCAAATATATTCTTGAATTAGATCAATGATTTAAGTTTTTAAAAATAAATTTACTTTTTAAATCATTGATTTTAAAAGTTAATATCAGCTTGTTTCACATCCTTGTCTTAGTTAAACAAGCCAAAATTTGATCTATTAAATTCATTGTTATGCAAAATTAATTGTACGTCAACTTGAATTTGTAACTTTTTCAAGTTAAATTATTTGTAAGTATTTTAAACTTGGGTAAGGAGGAATTATGTCCAAAAAAAATGAATTTGAGCATGGTGGTGCCCGAAGTAATGCAGGACGTAAAGCACAATTCAGTGAGCCAACCAAAGTCATCCGTGTTCCCGAATCTCAAGTTGATTTCATCAAAAATTGGTTACTGAATAATGTCAAAACCGATACTCGTACAGATTTGACTGCTCAAATGAAAATCCAAAATGTGCAAGCAAAGAATGACCGAATTTATCATATTCCACTAGCAACCGAACGAGTTGCAGCGGGTTTTCCATCACCTGCGCAAGATTATGTTGAGCAATCACTCGATTTAAATGAATTTTTAATTCGTAACGAAAACTCGACTTTCATTGTCAAAGCCAATTCACTGTCGATGTTGGACGCAGGGATTGATATTGATGATCCATTAGTGGTGGATCGTAGTCTTTCAGCGAAGTCTGGGGATATAGTGATTGCTTTGATTGACAATGATTTTACTGTCAAACGTTTGATGATTGATCATCATTTCAGCCCTCCAAAGGTATGGTTAAAAGCTGAAAATCCAGATTACCAAAATATCTATATCACAGACGGGCAAGAGTTACAGATCTGGGGTGTGGTGACGTATAACTTGAAGCCAATGAGGTAAGCCAATGAGCCTACCACAACGTATTTTTGCTTTAATTGATGTGAATAACTGTTATGTCAGTTGCGAGCGCGTGTTCAATCCAAAGTTAGAAAAGCGTCCTGTGGTGGTTCTATCTAATAACGATGGCTGTGTGGTTTCCCGCTCTTATGAAGCAAAAAAGCTCGGCATTCGTATGGCTGTGCCATTCTTTCAAATCGAAGATATTATTCGTCAGCATCAAGTGCAGGTCTTTTCCAGTAATTATGCTTTATATGCGGAAATGTCGCGTCGTTTTATGAACATATTAGGCAACTTTGTAGATCCCTCTGAACAGGAAGTTTATTCGATTGATGAATGCTTTTTGGAGTTGACTGCCTATCAGCATAGTCATGATTTAACTGAATATGCACATCAAATTTTAGATACGGTGAAAAACTGGTTGGGTTTGCCATGTTGCATCGGCATTGGTTATTCCAAGACTCAAGCCAAACTGGCCAATAATCTAGCCAAGACACACGCCTGTTTTGATAGTGTCTGTAATATCGTTGCTGAAGACCCATGCGTGATTGAAGACTTGTTGCAGCAGATGCCTGTAGGTGAGGTATGGGGTGTTGGACGAAAGATTCGTCAGCGCTTGGAAAAAATGAATATCTACTCAGTGATGGATTTGGTTCAAGCTGATCCTAAAATGTTAGGTAAGTATTTTTCTGTGGTCATGGAAAATACGGTTAAAGAATTACAAGGCATGGCTTGCTTAGAAATTGAAGATGTTGTGACAGATCCACGACAGGTGTTAAGTAGCCGTTCCTTTGGTCAGCCGATTGAGGATAAAACTAGCCTGAGTGGCGCTTTAACTGAATTTAGCTTACGTGCTATTGAGCGTTTGCGAAAGCAAAACTTACTGTGCAAAGCTATTGGCGTTAGCATTCGTACCAATCGTTTTGACAAATATCAATATTATCGTCCCTATACAGTGATGTATCTATCCGACTATAGCGATGATCGTTTAGAAATTATCAAAGCTGTGTTACAGGGGCTTGATCGAATTTATCAAGCTGGTCATCGTTATAAAAAAGCAGAAGTGATTTTGTTGGATATTATCCCTCAACATAGCCATGCAGTAGATTTATTCCATGACACCAATAAACTGATTGCTCGAAAAAATCTTTCGATCGCTTTTGATGAGATTAATAAAAGATTTGGTCGGGATTGTATGACACTAGGACGATTGATTACGCCGCATGGGCGGGCGTGGCGTATGAATCAAAACCATAAATCACCGAGTTATTTGACCAAGTGGGATGAGCTTCTGAGGGTTCTCTAAAGTATTAATGGTACAGCTTATATTTTTCAATATTAACCTTGAAACTTATTATTTTTCCTTGAGAACGTTTGAATTTAACAAAGTAAGACCCTAATGATTTATTGAAGTATTTTAATAAAAATGTAGAAAATAGATGAATGAAAAATTATCTATTCTTATTAAATATTTCCCGAAATTAAAGATAAGCGTATCTTTTAAATAATGAATTGAATTTGTATGGATTTGATTGAACAAAAGGAAGCCATTTTGACGAGATCGGTTTATGTTAGACTACTCAACTTACGGTATCGCAAATTACCGTGAATAACCAAAATGAGTAGGTAAGATGATTGGGCAGCAGAGAAACAGGCTAGCAGCTTTGGGAATAGATGTTTGGATTCCTCGGGAAGTTGTATGTCAAAAAAACACTGCACCAAGTCTATGGCGAGATCAATTAATTGATGACGTTTCTGAGTCTACAGAACGTACATTTGAAGTTGCACCGATTTTAGAAGATATTCCAGCAACATCTGCACATACGCCACCGATCACCGAAATTGAAGTATCGCAGCAAACGAAAGTTGTTACAGAACCTATTGTTAAAGCAGCGCTTGATGTAAAAGAACAGATTGTTATTACTGCTCAGGTTCGGTCCTTTGAATTGCAAATGTATGTGTTGGAAAACTGCGCCATTTTATTAGAAACCAGTCAGCTCAGCGATGCTCAAAGCCAACTTTGGCAAAATATTCAAAAGGCAAGATTAGGACAGTATGCTGAATTAAAATGGCCATTTCCTTTGGCTGCTTTTCAGGAAAGTCGGGGATTCTCCTCGTATATTCAAGGTTTTCTGGATGCAACCGCAACACAAAAAAAGATATTGTGCTTAGGTCAATTGGACTTTATTCAGCATTCTAATATCTTATATTTAGCGAGTTTAGAAGAAATGTTAGCCCAACCTTTATTAAAAAGACGGTTGTGGCAGCTCATGCAATAAAGATCGGAAATCGAATCATGAAGAAAGTTGTTGTATTCAGCCAAATAGATCAAGATGTTTTAGCGCAGTTACAGCAAGATTATCGGGTCGTGGTACTTAATCCTAAACTGGGTGATATCAACGACCAGATTCGAACAGAGGTTGTTGATGCTGATGCCATGATTGGCGCAGGACGACTGTTAAACGAAGGTAATTTGGCACCCGCCCAAAAACTTAAAATCATTTCGACAGTGTCTGTTGGTTATGATAATTATGATGTTAACTATCTTAATCAAAAGAAAATTTGGCTTGCTAATACACCATATGTTTTGACAGAAACAACGGCTGATCTTGCCTTTACTTTGTTGCTGAGTGCCGCACGCAAAGTTCCATACCTTGATGCATGGACCAAACAAGGCCAGTGGAAACGAACGGTATCTACTGAACAATTTGGTATGGATGTTTTTGGTAAAACGCTAGGGGTTATTGGCTTAGGGAATATTGGTGCTGCCATTGCCCGTCGTGGATTTTATGGTTTTAATATGAATATTTTGTACCATAACCGCCGTGAAAAGATTGAGGTGGCTCAAGCATTTAATGCACAATATCGCGACTTAGATCAGTTATTGCAGCAGTCTGATTTTATTGTAGTTGCTGTCGATTTAAATCATGAATCCCAAGCACTGATTGGCGCAGAACAGTTTGACTTAATGCAAAAACATGCTGTCTTCGTCAATATCGCGCGTGGCTCTGTAGTCGATGAAAACGCTTTAATCGAAGCATTAAAACAAAATAAGATCTTTGCTGCTGGATTGGATGTCTATGCCAAAGAACCTCTGCAAAATTCAGCATTATTTGAGTTGCCAAATGCAGTAACCTTGCCGCATATTGGCTCAGCAACGACTGAAACGCGTCAGAAAATGGTGAAACTTGCTTATCAAAATTTAGTGGACGCACTACAAGATAGAACACCTCGTTATCTCGTTAATCCAAAGTTTGAATAATTGCTTACAATGCTGATCAGTCAATTGCTGCATTATTGTGCGGGTCTATCTTTTTAAATTGATTAATATTGGTACACTTGCGCTTTTTGAAATTTTGTCTTCGGGGTGTCTGTGTTTGAGAAATTGGCTGAAAAAAGTTTAAATCTAATGGGTTGGGAACTGGATAATCATTGGGATTTGAATGTTGATCAATGCGTGATGATTGCAGCTCCACATACCAGTAATTGGGATGCTTTATATGCACGGTTGGCATTAAAAGCTTTAGGTGTAAATGTTCGTCTTACGATTAAAGATAGTTATATGAAGTTTCCATTTGGTCCATTTGTGCGTGCAATGGGTGGTATTGGGATTGATCGTAGCGTGAAACAAGAAGGACAAGCGCGACCGAGTATGGTTCAACTCATGAGTGACTTGTTCAAAACACATCCTAAATTAGTGATGTTAGTGACACCAGAAGGGACGCGTGCCAAACAAGAACAGTGGAAAACTGGTTTTTATCATGTTGCAACCACCGCAGGCGTACCGATTGCATTGGCGTATATGGATTATGCTAAGAAAAAAACAGGTGTAGGAAAAATTGTTTATCCTACGGGAGATTATGAAAAAGATATGGTTGAGATTATGTCTTTTTATGCAGAGATTAATGCAAAGTTTCCAGAGAAATTTAGTGTCGATCAACGTTATGTAAACACGAAATAATAGTGTTGATTTCAAAAATATAAACTAAGGCAGGATTTTCCTGCCTTTTATAACACTTCGTTGCAAATATCTTCATTTTCTAATGTTATATTAAATTTCTTTATTAGAATCATAGAGAAACGACTTGAGATCGCTGCTGCTTGCATGTGGTTTATTGGCCACAACTCAATTGAGTCATACTCAGATATTTTTGCCTACACAGACAATTGGACAAACAGAAGTACCTGAAATTGGCAGTGGTATAGGTTTGCTTGATCAACAGAAAGAAAAACTGATTGGTGAAAAAGTTTATCGTGAAGTTCATCGACAGATGCCAACAGTACAAGATGCGTGGTTAGAAGATCAATTTCTACAGGTTTTTTCAGGTATTCTTAGTCAGACTCAGCTTGGTCAACCGATTGGTTTAGTGGTTATAAAAGATCCACAAATTAACGCATTTGCAGTGCCTGGTGGTTTGTTTGCATTAAATACAGGCTTAATTACATCTGCAAAAAATTTGGATGAAATAGCAGGGGTCATGGCACACGAGATCGCCCACGTTGCACAGCGACATTACAGTCGTTCACAAGAAGCATTTAAAGGACAGGGGCTACTTGCTCTTGCAGGTATTCTTGTGGGTGCGGCAATCGCATCTAAAGCGGATGGTGATGTTGGGTCAGCGGTGATGTTAGGCACACAAGCCGCGTTGATGGACAAGCAACTCAGTTATAGCCGTAATCAAGAGCGTGAAGCAGACCGTATCGGTATGCAGTTTATGTATTCTGCTGGATACAACCCACAAAGCATGGCAGATTATTTTGAAACCATGCATCGTGAAACAAGTCGTGTGAGTTTTCTACCTGATTTTTGGCTCACTCATCCACTAACGACAGAGCGAATGAGTGAAGCCCGATTACGAGCAAACCAACTCCCAAAAGTAGAATCAAAAATATATGATCTTGATTTTGAGATTTTAAAGTTATATACGCTCGTAATTTCAAACCAAGCGACAGAAACTCAATTACAAGCTTTTGCAAATCAAAAAAATACAGCTGCACAATTAGCGCTAAGTAAGTTTTATTTAGAACGTGGTGATTATACTCAGGCACAAGCAAATCTAGATTTGGTAAAAGCAAAGCTTAAATATCATGTATTGGTCCCACTGATTCAAACAGATATTTACTTAGGGCAAAATAAATTTGATCAGGCTTATAGTAGTATAAATTTTATTCAAAAAACGATGCCTGAAAATAGAGCGCTATCTTACAAACTTGCAGAAGTTTTAATTCGGCAAGGACAGGCTGCTCAAGCTCAAACATTAGTTCAACGGTTTATTCATAAAAACCAGAGAGATATTGAAGGTTGGCAACTGTTGCAACAAGCAACAAACTTAGATAAAAGTTCGCCGCTGCAAGCAATTAATGTGCTTTGTTACCGTGCTGAAGCTGAGTATTGGTCAGGATATGAAGAAAATGCGATTAAATCGATGTTGCACGCTCAGCGTTTAGCCAAAGGAAATTTAGCCATGTCAGCAAAAATTGACTCTCGCTTAAAACAAATGCAAGATGATCGCCGTATGAAAATTTAATCTTTATCAAGAATTAAGAGAAATAAAAATGATCAAAGGACAATGTTTGTGTGGTGCTGTGCAGTATCAATATTATGGTGAAATTGAAAACAGCATTTTATGCTATTGTAGTCATTGTCAGCAGGCGCAAGGTTCGATAGCTGGTTGGAATAGCCCACTTGACGAAACACAATTTAAAATTCTGTCAGGACATGATCAGCTCAAAGAATATTTCCACACACCGAATAAAGCACGCGTATTTTGTCAAAACTGCGCAAGCCCACTTTACTCATATCGTACAGATTTACCTAATGTGATTCGTTTACGCCTAGGAACAGTGACAGATGGGAATCTTCCTGCACCAAAAGAAGAATTTTTTACTGAGCACAAACCAAACTTTATTGAATTAAGATAAGATTATTTGCGTAAAAAATCGCTGAGAAGTTAGAACATTTATGAAGGAAATTTTAGTTTTTATTTTTGCGATAAGCAGTGTGGGGATTAGCTCAGCAGCATCAGTTGAGCAATATGTAAATTCGGTTGAGAAAATTCGTAGTGTCTATGCACAGGATATTCGTCGTTTTTTACGTAGCCTTAATCCACAGATTTCACAGTTCACACCTGAGCAGCAAGCTCAGTATTGTGGTATTAATCAGCGTTATATTCAGGATATGTCAGATGCGATTGAAAAAAATCGCTCATCCTTGCCGCCACAATACGCAAATATGACTAAACAGGATGTAATCAAACAAGTCACTGAGTCAAATGAGATGCAAATGCTAGTGAAATATAATGTTCAGTGTGATTTTAAGTAAAAATAATCTCTTGGGTTCATTATTTAATGAATCCAATTTTTAAATAGAATAATTTGTATAAAATAGAGGAAATTAAGCAGATTAGCTTAATTTTGCTTTAATTTTAGCAGATACTTGTGCAGGATCGGCACGCCCGGCTATGATCGGACGTAGAGAATTCATCACCTTACCCATATCTTTCATGCTAGTAGCTTCTTGAGCAGCAATCGTTTGCTCAATGATGGAATCAAGTTCTTCCTCAGTCATAGCGGCTGGTAGAAATTGAGAAATAACCTCAACTTCGGCTTGTTCCTTACTAGCTAAATCATCTCGACCAGCGCCAGAAAAGGCCTTGATCGATTCTTTACGTTGTTTAATTTGCTTTTCAATGACCGCAAGAACCTGAGCATCGTCAAGCTCTATGCGCTCATCGACTTCGATTTGCTTAATTGCTGCTTGTACACTACGAATAACCGTTACTGTTGCCATATCTTTGGCACGCATTGAGTTTTTTAATACGTCAGTAATTTGGTTTTTTAAAGTATTCATAGTCTCTTCAGCAGTCAATCACAAATTAATTAGTAAAGGCGAGTAGTACGTACAGATTCGCGAGTCAATTTCTTTTGATAACGCTTAACTGCAGCAGCTTTTTTACGCTTACGCTCTTGAGTTGGTTTCTCATAGAATTCGCGCTTACGAACGTCAGCTAAAACACCCGCTTTTTCGCATGAACGCTTGAAACGACGGATAGCTACGTCTACTGGTTCGCCTTCTTTCAACTTAACTTGTGGCATGTAAAATCCTCTAAGATTATGGATAAGATCTAATGCACGATTACACTAGATCGCAAGTGAAGGTCAGTATTTTACTCATTTACAACTCAGATCACAAGTCTATAATAGCTCTGATATTATTTTTGATCGTTGTAAAGGCAGTTTAATGATAGTTTTGGGCTTAGAAACTTCGTGTGATGAAACTGGGTTAGCACTCTATGATAGCGAGCTCGGCTTACGTGGACAGGTTTTGTATAGCCAAATCAAACTGCATGCAGAATATGGCGGTGTCGTTCCTGAATTGGCTTCACGTGATCATGTTCGTAAGATGATTCCTTTAATTAATCAATTGCTTGAGCAGAGTGGTGTTAAAAAGCAAGAGATTGATGCTGTTGCCTATACCCGTGGTCCAGGATTGATGGGTGCACTGATGACTGGGGCTTTATTTGGTCGCAGTTTGGCGTTTGCATTTAATAAACCTGCGATCGGTGTGCATCATATGGAAGGCCATATGCTTGCGCCATTGCTTTCGGAAACGCCACCGGAATTTCCATTTGTGGCTTTATTGGTTTCGGGTGGACACACTCAACTCATGGCAGCCTATGGCATCGGTCAATACGAATTGCTCGGTGAGTCAATTGATGATGCAGCAGGTGAAGCTTTCGATAAAGTCGCAAAAATGATGAAACTGCCTTATCCAGGTGGGCCGAATATTGCGAAATTGGCGTTACAGGGTGATGCCAAGGCATTTGAATTCCCACGGCCAATATTACATCAAGGTTTAGATTTTTCTTTTAGCGGTCTTAAAACCGCAGTTTCTGTACAATTGAAAAAGCTCGGTGAAGAGAATCGTGATGCCGATGTGGCGGCTTCTTTTCAAGAAGCTGTTGTCGATACACTCGCTAAAAAATCCGTGAAAGCTTTAAAGCAAACTGGTTTAAAGCGACTGGTGATTGCTGGTGGTGTGAGTGCGAATGTTCGCTTACGTGAGCAATTAGAGACCTCTTTGAAAAAGATCAAAGCGCAAGTTTATTATGCTGAACCTGCCTTATGTACAGATAATGGAGCAATGATTGCCTTTGCTGGTTATCAACGTTTAAAAGCAGGGCAACATGATGGTTTGGCGGTGACGACGACACCAAGATGGCCAATGACTGAGTTACAACCGACCTAAAATACAATTCATCTTTCTATTGCTTGTTAGGCAGTGGGTAAATCTAGGTGATTCTTATATTTACCTGACTATTCTTCTATTTAAAAAATTGAATCATTCATTTTATGCATAGCGAACGCGTACTGCCTACGCTATTGTATTTGAAGTATTGGATAAATTATTTTTTGATGAGCTAAAACTCATTGTGGAGTACAAAAGTTGAAAATTTCTTATATTTTTACATGTGGCCGATTAGAGTCTTTATTTAAGATTCTCTGTCTCACTCAACAAGGTGAGAAAAAGGTCGAGTCAAAAGAAAAGGTCGTTGAACAATATAGAAAAGACATCGCTTTAGGACGTCCTTTTGAAGAAACTGAACTTTATCAAATCATTGAGCAAAGTGAAGAAAAGATTGTTATTAATCGATTGAGTAATATTCTGCGTGAAAAACCTACTCAGCAGAAGGGTAGCTTTGATGCGGACGAATATAAGACTGGCGCATGGTCTGAGTTTAGTGATTATAAGCTGGCGGTTCGATTCTCAAATGCGAAAACCGAGTTAAGTGAAAAGCACTTTGCGAAAACGGGTGAATACATGACCAGTCGTGGTATTGCAAAATTGACAGGTTTTAATCCAAGCAATATTAAGAATATGCTGCATCATAAAAGAAGTGTGGTGAGAAAAATGCTCACAACCTTAGAGAAGTTAGCAAAAGAGTATTAATATTTAAGCTGTATGTTTGATGCAGAGAAAATTTATTTTCTGCATCAATTCTGAACTAATACAATTTCAAGACTTTTAATCTTTAAACGCATTTTGATTTTCGACATCAATATATTCAAGATAACCACGACCTTGAACTTTTTGGTTTTGATATTCACCCGTGAAATTGTATGCACTTGCATAACCGATTTCCTACGTTCTTTCCATACGGAAAAACTAGGTTATGAAAAACAATTGCCTTTGCTAAGCGGAAATAAGGACAAAGCCAAAGCTTTTTAGGGCAATCTCCCTAAGCGTTGTTAGACAATTTTTCAAGGTTTTGCGAGCCAATCCAGTGTTTAGAGAACTGGTAAGCTGCACGCCCTGAACGCTGCCCACGAGCTTGGCACCATTTCAAACTTTCAGCACGAACAATGTCGTTATATTCCAAATTTGCTTGAACAATATAATGCTCGACAATTTCTAAATACAGTTGTTGATCCATTGGATAGAAGGAAAGCCACATGCCAAAACGATCAGACAGTGAAATTTTTTCCTCAATCGCTTCCTGTGGATGTAACTCGGTATATTGAGGAACATCCACTTTACGCACAGGCGTATTTTCATGCATAAATTCAGGTAGTAAATGACGGCGGTTACTGGTTGCATAAATAATAAAATTACTTGAACCCGATTGAAGTGAGCCATCCAAGACACTTTTTAAACTACGATAATTTTCATCTTCTGCGTTAAACGCAAGATCGTCACAATAAACAATAAATTTTTCAGGGCGATGTTCTATTAATTTTTGGATTTTAGGTAAATCAGAAAGATCATCTCGTTCAATTTCAATTAAACGCAAACCTTGTGCTGAATACTCTGTAAGCAAGGCGCGAACAATCGATGATTTCCCTGTACCACGTGAACCTGTAAGTAAAACATCATTGGCAGGTAAGCCATTGAGAAACTGTAAAGTATTTTGAATAATCTTAGCTTTCTGGCGTTCAATTCCTTTTAGATCTTCTAAATACAATTTTTTAGGTTGTTGAATTGCAACTAGTTGTTGATTTTCCCATCGAAAAGCAATCGCAGAAAAATCTGTTGGCTGTTTAGGTGCAGGGAGAACTTGTTGTAACTGTGTCAAAACACTAGATAAAGATTGAAGAATAGATTCGGGTAAATCAAGAATAGCCATAAACACAAACCAAACTCAGTGATTAATGATTAGGGATACTATCATTGCTATAGCTGAAATGAAGAAAATATCATTAAAAATGTTGCAAATGGTCAATTTTACCCTTGATTGTTGGTGCTGCTTTTTGCATTGTATAAGTGCGAGATGATAAGAATATAATGAAAAAATAGGAATGCTAATGTTCAATAGAGCTCAAGAAAAAAGAAATACATATCAATTGCATAGAATCGATATGTTAAAAGAGAGCTTGCAACATGCGAGTTCTTATGCGGAATGGAAAGAAATTGCACTAAAACTGGACGAAGAAGCGGGGCATGAAGCATGGAAATATGACAATCAATCGCCTTACTTTGATGCAGAAATTTTGTCTAAACGATACAACTTATTAAAAAAATATCGAATGCAACATCGAACTTTAGATTTAATTTATGTTCTTCGTGAAGGCTTATCTTATGACTTCGCCAATATTGGTCATCCAATGTTATTTGCACAAACCTATATTGGTACGAAAAGAATTATCGAAAACTATGTTGAAGAAATGAGTGAATGTCTTCGCTATTTAGCTTCTAGTGAATGTATTACTTTTCAACTCAAAGAAAAAATTCAATTTTTTAAAGAATGTCAAAGAGCCTATGGACAACCTGCCCTTATGTTTTCTGGTGGTGCAACACTGGGTTTATTTCATACAGGTGTATGTAAGGCTTTGCTCGAACAAGATTTGATGCCTCGAGTCCTGTCTGGTTCAAGTGCAGGGGCGATCATGACGGGCATGTTGGGGGTATCCTCGGCTGATAAAATTCCAGAACTGCTCGAAGGCGAACATTTTTTTAGTGATGCTTTTCAATTCAGGAAAATTTCAGAGCTAATTCGAGGTCATGGTGGTATTGCTGATGTCATGTATTTGAAAAAATTCCTGATGCAAAATTTGGGTGATGTGACATTTGCAGAAGCCTATCAACAGTCAAAGCGACATATTAATATTGTAATTGCCCCGTATAACACAGCACAAAACCCACGGATTATGAATGCACTCACAGCGCCGAATGTTTTGGTGTGGAGTGCTGTTTTAGCATCTTGTGCTGTACCTGTATTATTTCCGCCTGTGCACTTAACCAGTAAACGTTACGATGGTCAGCATACACCTTATTTGGCCAATACCAAGTGGGTGGATGGGAGTATGCGTAGTGATTTTCCACAAGAAAAAATGGCTCGTTTGTATAATATAAATTACACCATTGCCAGCCAAGTAAATCCGCATATCGTGCCATTTATGCAAAGTGATACTGAACGGTTTCGTCGCGATGTTCTAAACTGGCCTAAACGAATTATTCGGCATCAAGGCAAATCGCTTGCTCTGGAAGTTATGGATTTAACACGTAATTATATGGGCAGTTTTTTCCCGATTCGCCGTGTTTTAGATCATGGATATGGCATTTTAGGGCAGCGTTATTACGGCGATGTAAATATTATTGCGCGCTATGGTTTAAGACATTATAGCTATATGCTTAAAAATCCACGTCCGAAACTCTTTAAGGTTTTGCAGCAAGAGGGAGAGCGAGCGACATGGCCGAAGATTTCATCTATTGAAATTCATGCACGGATTGGAAAAACGATTGAGCATTGTTTAACATCACTGCGTAAGCAGCAAGAAAAGCAACAGAATGAGTTTTACTACGTTGATCTTTGATTCAAATATTCAACTGGATAATTTGAGTTTAAGTACTAAACCTGAAAGCTATGCTTTTGGGCGGCGTTTATATCGTTGCCAGATTGAGCAACAACAATATTGGCTTAAATTTCATTTAATCAATAGCCATGATGTTTTAGAGCAAGCGTTTGAGCGAGAATTAAGTTTCTATCAACAAAACTCTGAAGTTAGACAGAATTTTTTATTACCCCATCAAATTATACCGCTTTGTCATATTAAAAATGACGATGACTTTCCACAGTTTGGGGTAGGGTTGCTTAGTGTTGCTACAAATGTATTTTTTAGCCCTATTCAGGCTATGGATAGCATCCAAGTCATTCGCTATAAAATTTTAACTGCGCTAAAAGCAATTGAGCGTATGCATCAATTAGGTTGGGTTCATGGCGATTTTAAAGCAGAGCATTTTCGATTATATGAAAACTCATGCAGGCTCATTGATTTTGAACAAAGTTATCAATTACAACCAATCCAAAATTTAACCGCAACTCCTCATTATATGGCACCTGAGCTTTTTCATGGGAAGCCAAAAACAATACAAACTGATTTATATGCTTTTGGCATCATTGTTTATGAGTGGTTATCCCAAAGCAAATTAACTGCAAAAAACTACCATGAATGGGCTGTCCTACATTGCCAGAAATTAGAAATTAAATTACCTGATGAATTGCGGTGTTTTTTGCCTTTATTAACAGGCTTATTGCAGAAACATCTAAAACAGCGATTTAGCTCAGCAATAGAGGCAAAAAATTGTTTGAATGCAATTGATTTGCTGTAAAAATAAACATAAATGTTTGATTTGAATATTATATGTGCATTTGGTAGGGTTTTTTGTCAGAAAGACTTGTCATAGAGCATGTTTCTCACTAATATGCATACCCATCGGGGGCGTGGCGAAATTGGTAGACGCACTGGATTTAGGTTCCAGCGCCGCAAGGTGTAAGAGTTCGAGTCTCTTCGCCCCCACCAAATTTAAAAAGCAAGAGTTTCTTGCTTTTTTTATGATTAAATCAGAAATGAATTGATCATAGAGTTATAGAGGATTGGTGTAATGGTAGCATGACGGTCTCCAAAACCGTTCGTCAAGGTTCGAGTCCTTGATCCTCTGCCAAATATCAAAAGGAACTTTAAATAAGTTCCTTTTTTTATTTCAAGAGTTTTTTCATTTGTATGCGAAAAAAGCATTAGCTTTCAGATGCATAGTTTTTTTATAAAAAAGGCTTGTCAGCAAGAAAGTTTATCACTAATATACACATCCATCGGGGGCGTGGCGAAATTGGTAGACGCACTGGATTTAGGTTCCAGCGCCGCAAGGTGTAAGAGTTCGAGTCTCTTCGCCCCCACCAAATTTAAAAGTAAGTAGCTTACTTTTATGATTAAATCAGAAATGAATTGATCATGCAGTTATAGAGGATTGGTGTAATGGTAGCATGACGGTCTCCAAAACCGTTCGTCAAGGTTCGAGTCCTTGATCCTCTGCCAAATAAATAAAAAAGCCCTTGTATTTGCAAGGGCTTTTTTATTTTCTCAATTTGATGTTTGAGTAAAAGTATAGAAATCTTTGCTCAAAGCATACATAGCCTGTTTTGACTTATATAAAAAGACTAGGGAACACATAGGTTTCCTAGTCTTAAGTTGGTGATTTTATATATTGATCGATTATGGTGTTGCTAATGCAGTTGCTAAGAGTGGTAAATTTTGCCCTGTAGCAGCAGCTTAGGACTTACGCATAAAAGTAAAAAATTAATGCACTATAGCCCAGAAAATAGCATCACAATCTCAGGCTTTCTGAGTTGTTCTCGCATATAATAACTGAGTAAGCCTTGCTTTAACTGATAAATCGTCGTTTCCCATTTTCTCGCTAAGGCGATAAAACGATGCCACACCAATATACAACAGGCTATATGATTTCGTTGACTTTGACCCTTGCGACACTGGCAACGTTCTATACCTTTCGTTTGTTTTAACTCCCGATGCACCTGCTCAATACGCCAGCCAACTGCACAGATTGTTTTGATCTCATCAAGAGTACGAGTCGTTGTTGCATTCGTCACAATATAATCTGTACGTTCGGTAGAGTGTAATGAATGACCTTTGGGAAAACCGCGTAAATGGACGCTATCGAGTCTGTAAATAAAACTGTGTAAACGCTTAAACTAAGCCCTGACGCTGTTGGGGTTAACTAAGGTGTTTATTATGAAAGATGAAGTAATGTTGGCATTAGCAAAAGAGCTTGCCAAAAATCTAAAAACTGAAGCTGACCTCAATGATTTTAGTCGAGCGTTAAAAAAACTCACTGTTGAGACTGTTCTTAATGCCGAGCTTACTGAACATTTAGGGTATGAAAAAAATAGCTCTCGCATCAACAAAAATGCACGTAATGGCTATACCACAAAGGGTTTATTAACTGATGATGGTGAGTTTGATCTCGATACCCCTAGAGATCGTGATGGTACATTTGAGCCACAGTTGATTAAGAAAAACCAGACTCGTATCACGCAAATGGACAGTCAAATTTTATCGCTATATGCCAAAGGAATGACCACACGAGATATCGTTGCCACATTCAAAGAAATGTACGATGCAGATGTATCACCAATGCTCATTTCCAGAGTTACAGATGCGGTCAAAGAGCAAGTAATCGAATGGCAAAACCGCCCTTTAGATGCTCTATATCCCTTGCGCAGCAGTGCTGCTCATTATATGGATTGTATCGTCGTTAAGGTACGTCAGGACAGTTTAGTTATAAACAAGGCCGTATACCTCGCATTAGGCGTCAATACTGATGGACAGAAAGACCTATTAGGCATGTGGATGTCAGAAAACGAAGGTGCTAAATTTTGGTTATCTGTCCTGACCGAACTTAAAAATCGTGGTTTAAAGGATATTCTGATTGCCTGTGTAGATGGCTTAAAAGGCTTTCCTGATGCGATTAATATGGTCTATCCTGATACCCATATCCAGTTGTGTATCATCCACATGGTATGCAATAATCTCAAATATGTGAGTTGGAAAGACTATAGCCAAATCCTAAAAACTATAGAACAATAGAGATATGGGATATTCAAAAGATTTTAAAGACAAAGTCATAGAAATTATGATTCGAGATGAAATGTCTGTGCGAAAAGCAGCACAGCATTTTAACATCTGTATACAGACAATTCAGAACTGGAAAAAGTCCACTACAAACAAACCTATTCCTGGGCGTCCAGCTAAAATTAGCAGAGAGCAAATATTGAAGGATGTTGAACAATATCCTGATGATTATCAGTATGAGCGAGCTGAACGTTTAGGAGTAAGTACTCATGCGGTATTTAATGCGTTACATGCCGCAGGAATATCCCGTAAAAAAAGACGTTAAAGCATCCTAAAGCAGATCAAAATCAACGTCAGCAATTTCAAAATCTCATAGAGTGCTTAGAAGGGAAATTACCTCTGATTTACATAGATGAAAGTGGTTTTCAAAGTGAAAGTACCAGAACTCATAGTTATAGCCTCCAAGGAACACGTGCTGAAGGTAAATTTAATTGGCAGTTGAAGAATTGCAGTAATGTGATCGGTGCAATCATTGAAAATAGATTGCTGACAGTTGGTGTGTTTAATTGTTCAGTGAACACAGAAGTATTTGAATGTTGGATTGAACAGGATTTATTACCTAAGTTGAAAGAAAGCAGTGTTTTGATTATGGACAATGCGACCTTTCACAAAGGGAAAAGACTTCAGGAGTTGGTACGTTGTGCAGGCCATTACATTGTGTGGCTTCCTAGATATAGTCCAGATTTAAATCCAATAGATGAACGATATATCGTGCAAGGTGGTCGCGAGTCAAGGCGATTCGAAATAAGTTTAGAGTTAAAGATATTGATAAATTATTTAAAGATTACTGTAATGATTTATTTGGTATTTAGCTATATAAGGCTGTAACTGCCGATTTAAAGAGGATTTATCAATCTGTTACGGAAGATGCAGCGTTACAGGCTTTAGATGAATTTGGGCAAAAGTGGGATGACAAATACCCTCAAATCAGCAAGTCATGGTTATCCAACTGATCGAATTTAAACACGTTTTTTGCTTACCCAATGGATGTTCGTAAAGCAATTTATACGACAAATGCAATTGAGTCACTGAACAGTGTTATCCGTCATGTGACGAAGAAAAGAAAAATCTTCCCAACGGATGATTCAGTGAGAAAAGTGGTATATTTAGCGATTATGGCAGCAAGCAAAAAATGGACAATGCCTATCCAAAATTGGAAAGCTGCTATGAATCGTTTTAGCATCATGTTTGTAGAGCGCGTAACGAGATATTTTTAAATCTGCATTTACACAGAATTATTTACAGGCTCATAAAAAAAGCAAAGCCGAGGCTTTGCTTTTTTATGACTGAATGATCAGCTTAGATTTTGCTTATCAAATCATTGATTTGTTTTGCTTGTTCAGCAGCATTACCTGTATATGTAGCAGGAGTAAGCTCTGCTAAACGAGCACGTTCATCAGCTGGAACTTGAAGAAGTTCATCACCATTAACGAAGTTCACCATCATTTCACGTGTCATTGCTTGACCACGAGTAAGTGCTTTTAGTTTTTCGTAAGGTTTTTCAACATTATAACGACGCATTACTGTTTGGATCGGTTCAGCAAGAACTTCTTGTGCTTGGTCTAAATCTTCATTTAAACGGTTAGCATTGAGTTCAAGTTTACCAATACCTTTTAAGCAAGCATCAAAAGCAATCAAGCTTTGTGCAAAACCAACACCCATGTTACGAAGAACAGTTGAGTCAGTTAAGTCACGCTGCCAACGAGAAACTGGAAGTTTTTCACCTAAGTGACCCAATACCGCATTTGCAATACCTAGGTTACCTTCTGAATTTTCGAAGTCGATAGGGTTTACTTTATGAGGCATTGTTGAAGAACCAACTTCACCGTCTTTTAATTTTTGCTTGAAGTAACCAAGAGAGATATAGCCCCAAACATCACGGTTAAAGTCGATCAAGATCGTGTTATAACGACGTAATGCATCAAACAATTCAGCCATGTAATCATGTGGCTCGATTTGAGTGGTGTATGGGTTGAAGCTTAGACCTAAAGATTCAACAAATGCTTGTGCATGTGCAGCCCAATCAATTTCTGGATAAGCAGAAAGGTGAGCATTGTAGTTACCTACTGCACCATTGATTTTGCCCAATAATTCAACATTTTCAAATTGCTTGATTTGGCGCGCTAAACGATAAGCAACGTTCGCCATTTCTTTACCCAAAGTTGTTGGGCTAGCAGTTTGACCATGAGTACGGGATAACATTGGCTGTTCTGCATGCGTTGTTGCCAAAGCAGAAATTGCGTTCAGAATTTGCTTCATGCTTGTAACAAGAACTTCACGACCATTTTTAAGCATTAATGCATGAGACAAGTTGTTGATGTCTTCAGAGGTACATGCAAAGTGAATAAATTCGCCGGCATTTTGTAGCTCATCAATATTCGCAATTTTCTCTTTAAGGAAGTATTCAACTGCTTTTACATCGTGGTTTGTCGTACGTTCAATTTCTTTAATACGATTCGCATCTTCTTCAGAGAAGTTTGTTACGATCGCATCCAAAGCTGCATTGGTTTCAGCAGAAAAAGCAGGAACTTCAATAATTTCTGCACGATTAGCAAGTGCTTGTAACCAACGCACTTCAACCGTAACACGAGCGTGGATTAAACCAAACTCAGACAAAAAAGGGCGTAACGCATCGCATTTGCTTGCATAACGTCCATCAAGTGGTGAGAGTGCGGTTAAAGCATTCATACAGATTCCTTAATTTTGGAATAAACATAAAAATAAATTCGTCTTAGCATCGGTTTATACCACCTGATACTGCAAACGAGCAAGAGCTTGAATATCTTGTAAAAGCTTACGTTTACTAAAGATCATACTCCATGAACTACCACCGAGTTGTCGCCACAAATGCGCAAGTTGTAGACCTGTAAAAAGGCAAGCACGGATTCGATTTGTATGATTCATATCTTTAAACGCTTCAGCATTACCACGGACTAAAATGCGCGGATTGATTTGCCCTGCGGTTTCAACATAGGTTTGTGCGAGGTTGGCAATAATACTTGGGTGCAAATAGTTATTATCGAAAAATGAAAGCTGTTTTAATATTTTTTGCTGAGCTGCTTCGATAATTTTGACGTATTCAGGATTGCTATACACTTTCTTTTCTAATTGCAATAACGCCATTGCATAAGACATTGGGAGTTTAGCAGTCGACATTTTCGGAATACGAGATTTAGGAGCAGTATTAAAAGGTTGAGTTATACAACTTTCTAATGTTTTTAAACCAAGAGAGATATCTGCAAGTTGATTAAAAAAATCTAAAGTTTGAGTGGCATTATTGGTGGCTGGGCGAATATTAAGACTGGCTTTAATCAGTAGTTCAAAATAAAAATTACCACTATCTCCAATACTCTGCTGTCCCGCCATCGCAGTCATATGGGTCAGCTGAGTTGCTTGGAAGACAGCAGCCAATGCCAAAGCACGGTTTTGTCTTACATTCAACGCTTGGGTGTGCTGAAAGGGTAACTCCGCCATGCTTCGATTCCAATATCCTTAAATAAAATCTGGTTGAGGGGCATCAGTATGGTGAATGACACCACCGCCTAAGCATACCTCTCCTGAGTAAAACACCACACTTTGCCCTGGAGTTACAGCACGTTGTGGTTCATCAAACTCAACTCGAATACCATTTTCTGTATGTTCATCATGATAAATTGTACACGCTTGGTCAGGCTGACGATAACGAGTTTTTGCTGTGCATCGGAAACCCGTAGGTGGGATCTCTTGTTCACCTGCAACCCAATCAATCGCTTCACTCCAAAGCTGTTTACTTTGCATAAGCGGATGATCATGCCCCTGTCCAATGACTAATCGGTTATTGGCAACATCCTTATGCAATACGAACCATGCACCTTCTTGCGCACCTTTCATACCACCAATACCGATCCCACCGCGTTGACCGAGCGTATAGTACATTAAGCCGTGATGTTCACCAACTTGTTTGCCATTATCCAAGACAATTTTTCCAGCCTGAGCAGGAAGATACTGTTTTAAGAAATCGCTAAAACGGCGTTCCCCGATAAAACAGATTCCTGTGGAGTCCTTTTTCTTAGCCGTCGCTAAATCAAGCTCTTCTGCGATTTTACGCACCTGCGGTTTTTCAATTTCACCGACAGGGAACAAAGTCTTGTTAATTTCACGACCATGAACTGCATGTAAGAAATAAGTTTGGTCTTTATTATTATCGACACCACGTAATAAAGGTGCGTAGGTTTCACCACGTGAGTTTTGTGTACTCGCACCACGACGTGCATAGTGGCCTGTGGCAATAAAGTCTGCACCCAAGGTCATCGCATGATCGAGGAAGGCGCGGAATTTAATTTCTTTATTGCACAGAATATCTGGGTTTGGTGTGCGACCCGCAGCGTATTCAGCCAGAAAGTGCTCAAAGACACGATCCCAATATTCCATTGCAAAGTTTGCAGTATGCAGCTTGATGCCAATTTTATCTGCAACGGCTTGTGCATCAGCTAAGTCTTCAAGTGCTGTGCAGTATTCCGTACCATCATCTTCTTCCCAGTTTTTCATGAAAAGACCTTCAACTTGATATCCTTGTTGAAGTAATAATGCGGCAGAAACAGAGGAGTCTACACCACCAGACATACCGACGATGACACGTTGTTGCATCTAATTAAGCGTCCAAATGAGAAGTTAATGAGGGAGAGAAAGGGTGCTCATAAATGAGCGATAAGGGGTATTTTTTGCCAGTAAGGGCATCTTGAACAGCTTTTAAAACCAGTGGGCTACGGGCACGGGCTGATTCCTGCAATTCATCCAGATTCATCCAGACCGTACCGACAATGCCTGTATCCAGTTGCGCATTTTCTTCAACGGAAGTGATATGGGCAAGAAAGCAAAAACGGTAATAGGTACGATCAGGAAACATGGGCGGCGTATAGGTGTAAATCCCGAGCAAGTGATCGATTTCAACATGATGACCTGTTCCTTCTAAGGTCTCACGAATCGCTGCTTGCACAATGGTTTCACTGCATTCTACATGTCCCGCAGGTTGATTAAACACGGTATGTACAAAGCCTTCGCTGTGTTCTTCAACAAACAGAAAACGTCCGTCTTTTTCGACTACAGTGGCGACTGTGACATGAGGTGTCCAAACGGGCATAGAAAGCACCATGATTTTAAAAAACGTATTCTACAAAATTTGAGACGTGGTGGCTAGGCTATACATGTCGGAGTCATTACAAATACAGCCTTTGATTGCTCAGCTAAAATATCAAGTTTTTAAAAAACCTAATTCATAGACTTGTGGGCGTAATTTATCACCCAAAGCAGTATAAGCAGTTTTAAACGCTTCAAACGACACGGGCGTATAATCATCGCTTTCATTGCGTGCTTCTAACGCCTTACGGATTTGATACCAACCAACATCAGTACGATTGAGTTTAAATTCTTCTCTCACCGTATGATTATCAGTATGTTTAAAGTAGGCTTGCCAGAGTTTTTTACCTTCGGCTAACACTTTTTTCGCTTCACTGCTGAATTTTTTGCCTTTTAAATATTGCAACATAAAATCACTTTCAAAACGGTCTGGCGCACCCACTTCGCTTTCACTAAAAGGAATAAAACGATTCACAATCGACCACTTTTGATTATTCCATTCTAAATCATTGGCACTGGCGGTTAAGTTACTGCCATTAAACAACATCCAAACAAGGCAATCATTTTTAAATTCATCGCTGAGTGCTTCGGTGGGTTGTAAAAACTGGTCACGGTCGTTTAGCCATGTGGGTTTAATTAAACGACGCACGGAAAAGACTATTGCAGCTTGCCAAAGGTTTTCGGGGGTTACAAAAAAAGCACCTGCATTGCCATAACCAGATGAGAGTAAAGCTGTTCCTTGTGATGCGTGTTGCATGTCATTACCAAAAACAATCATACTACCGATTGCATTATCTGCCCATTTGCTACCTCGAACATCTTTAGTACTTGTTGTAGGCGTGAGTGCATTTTTTAATGGAATGGCATCCACTTTATTTGAGCGTGGACGAACAATCCATTCACTCAAAAACTTATCATTTGATATATTGAAAAAACGCTTTTCTCCGATAGGATGTGCTTTTTTATCTATAACTTCAGTTGTGATTGAGTCAATAACATTTTTATTTTTTGCCAGTTGATTGGTTTTCCAAACTAAGAAACCAATCGGAAAATCACCTTTTAAGCCATCAAAGGCTTTACTATGCACCACAAAACCGCCTAGATATTGTGCGCTCCAAAATGTCCTAAATTTTTCAAAGTTAGGTGCATTAACGTATTTAAGTTTTGAAAACATGGCTAAAGTCACATTAGGAATTTCAATCGCTAAGCGGACTAGGAATTGAGTAAATAGTTCACGAGAAGCGTAACCCATATCTTTCATAAATTGGGCTGTTTGTGTGTTAGCAACACCTGATTTTACTGTGGCATTTCTACCAGCAGATTTAGTCACATTGTCTACATTCATTGCTTCTGCATAAGGCGGATTAATCAGCACCAATATCTTTTTACCTTCGCTAATTGCATTTCGTAAGGCTTGGGGGATTTTATTGCTTAAACTGTAATCAATTTTGCCATCATCTGTAATATCATCATTTAAATAATCATATTGAAAACGTGTTGCAGCAACACAGGTTTTGGTGGCTTTCATCACATCAATATCGGCTTGGTCAAGCGTACTCATGAAAATATTACGGTGGTTGGAGTGTTTAACTTCTAAGTTGCCCACACCACAACACATATCCCAAATGATATAGTTTTTTTGCCAATTTTTGCCTAAAGTTTCACTTAACATATCATAGGCTTTATCCACCACATGCAAGGGCGTATAAAATGCGCCTTTAAAACTACGTTCATCAATGGCAATTAAACTGTCTCGGCGTTCAAGCAAGTAATTACGATATTCTTCTTTAGGCGGACGGTGATAAATCGCCCAAAACCGACGATAACCTTCTTTATTGCCTAACTCATACATATTGCCATTCAGCATAAATGCAGGTTTATCATCCATAAATATCAGTTTGGCAGGTAGGTCTTTATGGGTGCTGATTTTGCCATCATTCATAATATCCGCAAAAAACAGCAAGGCATAATCTTCATTGGCAACACCTAACAGCTCTTTGCCAATCATCACCACCCATTTATCAAACACTTGTTTTAAATTGTCAGGGGTAATTTGGGTACGAATAATATCGCCCGATTTTATGGCTGCTTTGACCGTAGAAATAAATTCTTCTTCATGTGTCGCCAATTTGAACGAGACAAAATATGTCCCAATATAGGCGGAAATCGCTTCTAATGCCTCTTGGGTATATTGGCTAGCAGATTTACCCCATTTTACGGTTTTCTTTTCTAAAAATGGAATTACATCACTGCTTTTCATAATTGCAGCTTTTTCGGTATCAATTACCGCAAGAAAGGGTGGAACAGTTTCGCCTTTATTCAGCGATTGTTGCACATAATGCAAAAGTTGGGTAAACATGGCATAACTGCTGTGTTTACCTGTATCTTTTGCTTCAAACCAAATCTCTTCGGTTTGAATGTCGATTAAACCTTTGGTGTAACCTTTTAGCCCCAATGCTTTAATATAAGCATCTTTAACGTCTTCTTCACTTTTCACTTTTTTTAAAGCATCATACAGTGCCATTTAGAGCATCCTAGAGTAAATATTTTTGCTATTGAGTACGAAGATTCTATCTTTTAAAGCGATCAATTAATTCGGCTGATTTAAATAATTACCCTTCACTTTCACATAATGTCTTGCTGAATAAGTTAAAAACTCCAGTTCTTTTTCAGTGAGTGGACGGACTTTTTGAACAGGACTACCGACATAAAGATAACCGCTTTCCAAGCGTTTACGTGGTGGAACAAGACTGCCTGCACCGATCATCACATCATCTTCAATAACCACATCATCCAGAATCACGGTTTTAATACCCACCAGAACACGGTTGCCAATCGTACAACCATGTAGGGTTACATGATGCCCAACCGTCACATCCTCACCAATCACCAGCGGTGAACCATTGGGTTTAGATTGATTCTTATGGCTGACATGCAGCATGCAATGATCCTGTACATTACTGTTTTTACCGATTTGGATTGAGTTGACATCTCCACGAATCACAGCAAAAGGCCATACTGAAACATTCTCTGCCAGTTTTACGTCACCAATGACCACAGACATTTCATCAATATAACAACTTGGATCAATTTTTGGATGATGGTCGAGATAAGGGCGGATATTCTTGGTCATGGTCAGTATCAAAATAAAATATGGATGAATTATAAAATAAAAAGGCACCCAGACTAAAGTGTGTGGGTGCCTGATTTGGCAATTCTAAAATTAGAACAAGTTGCTAAAGAACATCTTGATATGGTCAATCATACGGGCAAAGAAGCCAGCTTCTTCCACAGGTTTGAGTGCAACCAGTGGTTTTTCAGCAATCACTTTACCGTCAAGGCTGGCCACCAATTTACCAACGACCTGACCTTTTGCCAAAGGTGCATTCAGTTTAGGCTGTACCACAAGCTGGGTCTTGATTTTGTCAGCCTGACCTTTCGGCATGGTCACGTTGAAGTTTTCAGCTAAACCAATCTGAACATCATCTTCCTTACCAAACCAGACCTTGGCTTTGGCAAGCACCTGATTGGCTGGTTGTACATTAGCCGTTTCAAAGTTTGCAAAACCCCAAGCTAAAAGGGTACGTGTCTGGCTGGCACGCTCATTCATGCTTGGAGTACCAAAGATCACGGAAATCAAGCGCATTGGACCACGTTTGCTTGAGGTAGTGAGGCAGTAACCCGCTTCTTCGGTATGTCCTGTCTTGAGGCCATCAACGCTTGGGTCAGTGTAAAGCAGGGCATTACGGTTGCCTTGCTTGATACCATTAAAGGTAAATTCTTTTTCCGAATAGATCGGGTAGTATTTAGAGCTATCTTTAATAATATGTTGTGCCAGTACAGCCATATCTTTAGCAGTTGAGTAATGACCTTCAGCAGGCATACCTGTCGCATTGATGAAATGAGTATTGATCATACCGATACGTTTGGCTTCTTGGTTCATCATATGGGCAAATGTACCTTCGTTGCCCGCAATGTGTTCGGCCATTGCTTTAGATGCATCATTGCCTGATTGAATAATAATGCCACGTAACATTTCTAGGACAGTTGCTGTACCATTTAATGGTACATACATACATGATTCAGCACTGGTACCACGACACCATGCTGATTCATTCATACGGACTTGTTCGTTGTCTGTTAATTCACCCTTTAAAAGTTTTTGTTCTATGATGTAGCTTGTCATCATTTTGGTCATAGAAGCGGGTGCGAGTTTTTCATTTTCGTTTTTTGCAGCAAGGATTTGTCCTGTCTCGTAATCCATCAATACATAGGATTTATTATTTAATTCTGGTGGAGACGGTAGGACAGTCGCTGCATATGAAAGGCTTGGCAAAAGTAATAATGCAGCAAGAGCGCTTTTTTGAGTCATTCTAGGTGTTCCAATATCTTGTGTGAAGCAGATGAGCCTAGCATTTTAGGACAAAGCAAAGCCGACTTCTACGGTAGAAGTCGGCTTTTTCATGCAGTATTGTAACTAATCAGTTACTTAGAATAATAATTCCGAACATCATCGCAAATTTGACGATTATCATCTTCAGATGCAGCCTTCGCATCTTTACGCGCTTCAGCAAGAGGAGCTTGGAACTCTTTGGTTTTAACACGTTTATTGAGGATGTCTACAGCATTTGGTTCATTTGATAAGTATGATTTGACGAGGTTGTCATATGCTTTATTAAATTTTAGATCTTTGCCAATTAAATCTGGGCAGATTTCTGACAATACATAAATTGCAGCAAGTTCTTGAGGAGTCACGCCTTCAGACGTTGGTGTAACTTCAATTTTTTCAGGTTCAGATTTTTTTTCTGCGGCAAATACAGTTGTTGTGAAAAGACTGGAAGTAATGAGAAATGATAAACCTAGTGTTTTGAAAACATTTTTCTTCATAAGAACTCAAACTCAGAAACAAGACTTAAAGAATTTGAATAGCTTATAGCATAAAAATATCAGTAGATTGTATGTTTGCTGTAGGAAATTAAACGGAAGCGTTTTCAAATCTTAAATTTGAAAACGCTTCCAAATTTTAATGGCATATTAGCCTTCAAAATTTAATACATCGTCGCATACTGACTTTTGTTCAGCTTTTTCAACTTCTTTCGCTGCTTCACGAGCATCTTTCAATAAAGATTGGAATTCTCCATCCTTTTGTAGACTCTCAAGGGAAGCTGACTTATCAGAATAGGTGCTTAAATAAGAACCCACCATCTTTTTGATGTTTTCGTCAAATTTAGTATTTTTTCCAATTATGCTTGGGCACATTTCAATGAGGACTTGCGCATTTGCAATATCATCTTTGATGAGTGCGTCTGCTTCCTTAGCTGAAACCGTTGTGTTTGCAAAAATTGCGGGTGCTGTTAGAAGTGAAAAACTTACCCCTAAAACACGGATAAAAGTAGATAAATGTCTCATGGCGGCATAAATTTCTAATACTATGAAGTTACAAATATATATAATTCACTGAATAATTCAATTGAAAAAACTACGTAGTAACATTTGAAGAGACAAGATCAAAGTGAATATTTTAATAGCAAATGATGATGGTGTTTTTGCACCAGGCTTACAGGCTCTAGCACAAGCGTTAAAGCCTTTAGGACGTGTCGTCGTCGCCGCACCTGAAAGTGAGCGGAGTGGTTATTCAAGTGCGTTGACATTAGATCGACCGTTACGACCCGTTCAGATTGCAGAGGATGTTTGGGCTGTGAATGGAACGCCCGCAGATTGTGTTTATTTATCAATGAATGGTCTATTCGATTTTGAATTTGATCTTGTTGTCAGTGGTATTAATAGTGGCGCAAACCTCGGCGATGATGTTCTATATTCAGGTACGGTTGGTGCTGCATTTGAAGGTCGCCTAATGAAACATCCTGCAATCGCAGTTTCATTAGCAGGTTCAAATGTACGTTCCTATGAACATCCTAAGCATTATGCGAAAGCTGCACAATGGGTTCATGATTTTATTGCGAATGGACTACCAATTTTGCCGCCCCGTCATATTTTTAATATTAATATCCCAGATGTTGAGCAAATTAAAGGGACACAAATCACCTATCAAGGTCGTAGAGCACAATCCAAACCAATTAGTAGCCATGTCGATCCACGTGGTCGCCAAGTCTATTGGATTGGTTTAGCCGGTGAGGCGGTTACAGAACCTCAATCCGCTTCAAGTCATATTCAGTCTGATTTCTTTGCTGTCGCGAATGGTTATGTCAGTATCACGCCGATTCAAATGGATGCAACTAATTATGCTGTACTCGATAATTTACATCTTCATGTAAATGGTTAGCAGTGGCTATGTTATAACTTTGTGAATATAGGAAGTGAGAACTCGTTTTTTCTCACTTTTTTGGTACTCTTAGGCGCAAATAAATTAAGGTTTTTTCGATGAGGGCGAAGATGCATTTAAACCATGTCTCGATTTTTCTATCACGAAAAATGATTAAAACAATCGTGTTGTCTATGGCAGTAACAAGCATTGTCGTCGTTACAGGTTGTGCATCAAAACCACAAGTAAAAGATGGTAATCGTTATGTACAGCAAGCACCCAATTATTACACAGTACGTTCAGGCGATACGCTGAGTGCAATTGCAAATCGTTATGGATTGAATTATTTAGATGTTGCTGCGCTGAATGATATTGCGCCGCCTTATCGTATTTATGTCAATCAATCATTACGTTTAAAAGGTTCTGTTGCAGAACGAACTACATCTACACAAGCAGTGGTACAAACCGCGCCGATTCAACGTCAAACGATTAACTTACCTACACAACAACCTGTTGTTCCTAAGACACAGCCTGTTATACCCAAAGCTGTTGTTCCAGCAAATCCTGTTACACCATCTTCAACGACGCTTGCTTCGAGTTTACGTTGGGTAAAACCATCAAATGGAGCGATCATTCAAAGTTTCAATTTGGCAAATAACGTCAAAGGAACACGTTACGGTGGTAATGAAGGTGATCCAATTTTTGCTGCTGCAAATGGGCAAGTGGTCTATGCTGCTGATGGTTTAAAAGAATATGGCAATCTAGTCTTGATTAAGCATATTGATGGTTATATTACGGCGTACGCGCATAACAGTAAGATGTTAGTCAAGAGTGGGGATAATGTGACTGCTGGTCAAAAAATTGCAGAAATGGGTTCTTCAGGTGCTTCACGTATCATGCTTGAGTTCCAAGTTCGTTTAGATGGCAAGCCTGTGAATCCAATGACAGTTTTACCAAACTAAAATAGCCGAATTAATAATCTTTCAATAAATTATTAATAATCTTTCAATAAATTATTAATAATCGCTAGTTTAAGGATAGACTTCCTTGTATACTTATTGGGATTGCTTTAATTAGAACAATAAGCATATTTTAATAAATTAAGAGAGAAGTCTATGCTAGATCAATTGCGTGCAATGGGGGTCTTCGCTTGCGTTGTTGAAAAAAGTTCTTTTAGTGGTGCAGCACGAGAATTAGGAATTACAACAAGTGCAGTCAGTCAACAAATTCGTTCTTTAGAACATGAGATGGATGTCACTTTACTTCATCGTTCTACTCGAAAACTCAGTCTTACAGAAGCAGGACAAGCATTTTTTCTCAGTTGCCAAGAAATGTTGGCTGCCGCTGAACGTGGCAAAATTCGTATCAATGAACTGCGCGACGATCTTGTTGGAGATTTACGTATTGCGACGACACCTGAATTAGGTGCCTTGCATGTCATTCCAGCACTATCTCATTGGATGTCAGCACATAAAGGTCTAGCGATTCATTTTGAAGCAGACCACCGTTATATTGATTTGATTGAAGAGCGGATTGATATCGCTATACGGATGAGCCTGCGTGTTGATGATCATCAGCTCACCGCAGTACCTTTAGCGAGAGTTGATCAGGTTCTTGTTGCATCGCCAAGTTATCTCAATCAAGCATCAACTATTACTCGCCCAGAAGATTTACGAAATCACGAATTATTACCTGTTACTTTGATGCACAATTATCAACATTTTGCCTTCCGTCATGGTTTGAGTGGTGAAATTGTCAATGTTGATATGAAAACACGCTTAGGCACAAACAATGTTTTTGTTGCTAAATCCTTGTGCCAGCAGGGGCATGGTATTGCACGTATTCTCTATATGGACATTCAAAAAGAACTGATTAATGGTTCTTTGGTTGAAGTTCTACCTGATTGGCAACTTCCTGCTTATACGCTTCATGCTTTAACTTCCAAGCGTGAACAATACCCAATGAAAGTGCATCGTTGTATTGATGCATTAAAACAATATTTCGCTCAATTACCTGGTGGACGATCTCTACTAGGTGTAGCCTAAGAAAAAGGCCATGTTTGTTTAAAAACATGGCCTTTTCATTTTATCTATTCTTCTTACGAAGTGATTTTAAGCTTTTAGCTTCAACAGTAGATTCTTCTGAAGATTTTGTCTCAGTTTCATCTTTTTTGGTCTTTTTTCGCTTTTTCTTTTTTTTAGGTTCATCATCTTCAACAGCTTCGCCGTCCTCAATTGCTTGCCAATACTCAAGTTGTTCCATAACGGCTGCATAGATTGAATTTTTACTATATCGACCTTTCTTATCTAATGTACCTACTGGCCGAGCCATTAGAATTTCTAAGGCTTGATCAATTGTTTCAATCGCATGGACATGGAACTGACCTGCTTGAACCGCTTCAATTACATCTTGACGTAGCATCAAATGTTGCATGTTTTGACGGGGAATAATGACGCCTTGTTTGCCTGTTAAGCCTTGAAGTTTACATGCATCATAGAAACCTTCGATTTTTGCATTCACTCCACCAATTGGTTGTACTTGGCCAAGTTGGTTCATAGAACCCGTAATCGCCCATGATTGGTCAATTGGAATTTGAGAAATGGCAGAAATTAAAGCTGAAAGTTCTGCAACAGTGGCACTATCGCCATCCACTTGTCCATAGCTTTGCTCAAACGCCAATGCTGCGGAGAAATGTAAGATTTGTTCACGACCAAAGTGTGCTTTTAAGAAGCTTGACATGAGCAACACGCCTTTGGCATGAAGCGAGCCGCCTAACTCGACACTGCGTTCAATATCTAAAATATCACCGCCGCCTTGATAAACGGATGCGGTGAGACGAGAGGGTAAACCGAATTCAACATCTGCATAGTGAATTACAGACAAGGCATTGATCTGACCGAGACGATGCCCTGAAGTTTCAATCAATTGTGTCCCACGCGAAAGATCTTGCCAATATAACTCTCTTAAATAGCCTAAGCGATATTGACGATGATGTAATGCTTGGTTGACATGCTGATCTGTGACGATTTTGTCATCAGCTTTAAAGGCATGATGATGTGCTTCACGAATTAAATCACCGAGTGTAGAGGCATGTAGTGAGAGAGAGCTTTGATCTTCTGCTTGACGACTAGAGTCGGTGAGTAAAGCAGCGAGCGCTGAACGATCAAATGGAAGCAATTTATCGGCTTGAACATAGTCTGCAATCAATTGCATGTAGGCCTGTTCATTGCTGTTATTACGCTGCAAGGTATCCGTAAAATCTGCTCGAATTTTAAAGACACTGCCTAATTCTGGTTCAACTTCTAAAATTTCATAGTAAATTTCAGGTTCTGCCAGTAAAACAACTTTGATATCTAAAGGAACAGAAGCGGGTTCAATCGAAATGCTGCCTGTTAATGTTAGCATATGTTCTAACGAAGAAAGTTTGAGTTGACCTGATTTCAATGCACGTTTTAAACCTTGCCATGCATAAGGCTGTTCAAGCAATTGCTCTGCTTCAAGCATTAAAAAGCCACCGTTGGCTTGATGCAAAGACCCTGGGCGAATTAAGGTAAAGTCGGTGGTAATCGTACCATTATGTGTAAGTTGCTCAACATGACCCAATAAATTGTAGTGCGTTGGAAAATCTTCGAAAATAACTGGAGCACCACTATTTGGCTTATTGGCAATAATTACATTAGCTTGATAACGTGATGGAACACGATTAAATAAAGCAGGAGTAAAATCATCTTCTTCTTGTTCTAAAATCAGCTCAACATTATCAATAATATCTTCAGCATAATGTTTTAGATATAAGTCGAGACCTTTGACTTCTTTGTTTTTATTTAAAATTGACTCCATACGTGGTGTAACCACTTGAGTGGCAATTTCACGGTTTAAAATTGATACTTGATCACGAGCATCGTCTTCTAAATCACCAAGATGTAACCCTAAACGCTCTAGTTTTTTCTCCATATAACGCATGTTGGATGTGATTTCAGCACGTTCTTTGCTGCTTAGCGCATCAAGATCATTTTTTGTTAATTCTTGATATTCATTCTCTATGAGCTGCATTGGAATAAACACGTGTTTGTCATCACGAGAAATTAACTTTAAATCGAGTTCTTGTCCTTCTTTAGTGAGTTCTATTAAAGCTTGTTGCTGGACATCACCTGTATCTTGACGAATGCGTTCAATACGATTGTGATAGCTTTCAGCACTAAAACGACGTTCCAATTGTTTTAGAATGATTTGCCATGTTTGCTGTAAAGCATTTTGAAATTTTGTACCTTGTCCTGCAGGAAAGCGTAGTGCAATGGGTTGTCTTGGATTTTTGAAGTTATTGACATAAACCCAATCGTTTGGCGTAGGCATGGTTTTAGCGTGTTGCTGAAGCAACCGTTTAATCATGGTGCGTTTGCCAAGACCCGCTGTGCCAACTGCAAAAATGTTATAGCCAGAGTATGGTAAGGAAATACCAGCTTCTACTGAGGCACGTGCACGATCCTGCCCAAGAAAGTTATTGAGGGGCTTGATACGTTTAGTTGAACTCGGAATCTCAGCTAGATTTAGAATATGCGTGAGTTGTTCAGGGCTAAGTGCTGTTTTCTTAAGTGTCGTTTGAATATCCGTCTGCTCAAAGGCGCTTGGTAAAGAATTGATTTTCGCTGTAGTCGTGTTTGTTGGTGTTGAAGATAAAGTTGTTGCAGTCATTTGATCAAGTTTTTGGGTCACTATTGCTATCCAACAAAGAAACGAAAGTTAAGTAATTAAAGGTATACAGTTTTAGGTCTAAAGATCAAGCGAACTTGTGTTTTTTATCGACAAAACAAAACAATCGTTGCATAAAGCAACTTGCAAGCAAGAGCAAGAAACGATTGAATAGGCACATTCACGCATGTTCATGGAAAATAATAACCAATGACAACTCAAGCACCTGGGTGGGCATCCGCATTTAAAGCTTTTTTAGATCGCCGTGCACTGATTATGCTATTTCTTGGTTTCTCGGCAGGGATACCCATTTTATTGATTTTTTCTAGCTTGTCTTTATGGTTAGGTGAAGCAGGAATTGATAAAAGTGCTGTGACATTTTTTAGTTGGGCGGCATTAGGTTACTCTTTTAAATTCGTTTGGGCACCGTTGATTGATGAATTGCCTGTTCCATTGTTAACGAAAAGTTTAGGTCGCCGCCGTGCTTGGTTGTTGATTGCACAGTCTTTGATTATATGTGCAATTTGTATTATGGCATTTTCCGACCCAGCACTTGGACAAAGCTATTTAATTCAAATGGCAGTTGGTGCTGTTTTATTAGGATTCTCGGCAGCGACTCAAGATATTGTCATCGATGCTTATCGTATTGAACTTGCTGAAAGTGAGATGCAAACGGTTTTAGCTTCAACTTACAACGCAGGTTACCGTATCGGGATGATCGTTGCGGGTGCAGGGGCTTTATTTCTTGCTGCTTATTTAGGTACAGCTAAAGGCAATTATATCTATGAAGCATGGAAATATACTTATCTCACCATGGCAGCGGTCATGGTGGTTGGTATTATTACAACTTTGTGCATTCGTGAACCTCAAGTAAATCGTGTTTATAAACACTATAAAACTACAGATTACTATCGCTTAGTCTTTGTATTTTTTATTGCTGTTGCAACTTTTGTTGTCAGTTATATTTACTCTGGGAATGTAACAGATGCTACCGCTAAAGCCGCAAATATTAAAGACACCGCCGCTTTATTTGGTTTAGAAGCCCTGCGCTTTTTAACTGCTACAGCCACAGCTTTATTCGTTGGTTTTTGTTTAGTTAAAACTGGCGTCGTGAATCAACAAATGGCTAAAGAAACTTGGGTTGCCCCAGTTTTAGATTTCTTTAAACGCTATGGTATTAAACTTGCCTTAGTTCTTTTGCTGCTGATTGGTTTTTTCCGCATCTCAGACATTATTGCAGGAGTGATTTCCAATGTGTTCTATCAAGATCTAAATTTCACTAAAGAACAAATTGCTGAGGCTGTGAAAATCTATGGTGTGATCTTTAGTTTAGTTGGTGGTTTTCTCGGTGGTTTGTTGGCGCAACGCATGAACATTATGAAACTCATGTTTGTGGGCGCAGTGTTGGCAAGTTCAACCAATTTAATTTTTATCGGGTTGGTCAAATCAGGTAAACCACTTGCTCCAGTTGAGGTTCAGGTCGGAAATAAACATTATCAAGTGCAAACCGATGATGTTGGATATTGGAAATTACAAGTGCCGAATGACGTCTTAGCAAAAGCAAATTCGGTACAGGTAAGTACTCAGTACCAAAATCAGAGCGATACAAATGTAACTCTTGCCATACCATATTTAGTAAATGCCCAGCATGCTCAGATTCAATTATTACCTATTAGTGGTGATGATCAATTAACGGAAAAAGAATTGAAGCAAAGTCTGGTCGTTAAAGGACAATTAGCAGGGCTTAAAAGTGAAGATTTAAATCAGGATAAGCCTGTTATCCTTAAATTGGATAATCAAGAATTTGCTGCGAAAGTGGATGATAAAGGAATATTTACTGGTGCTGTAGATGGAAAGCTATTACAAGCATCTCCCACTAAAACGATTAAAGCTTTTGTTCATTTAAAAAATAATAGTGCAAGCCAGTTATTTGCAACAAGATCATACCGTATCAATACTGCATCACATGTTGAAACCACACTCGATGTCGATATTCAGCCAATTGCTGTGGTCGATCCAAGTCAGTCAGGCACAATAGAACTTTCTGGCAAAGTAATAAAAGGCTATAGCTCATTGTGGCTCTATTTTGCCATTATTGTAGATAATTTAGCTTCAGGTTTGGCAGGTGCTGCATTTATTGCCTTTTTATCTAGCTTAACCAGCGTATCATTTACCGCAGTTCAATATGCAATTTTCAGTTCATTAATGACTTTAACACCCAAATTATTGGGTGGTTATTCAGGAACGATTGTGAGTAATATTGGCTACCCAAATTTCTTTTTAATGACGACTTTAATTGGAATTCCAATTTTGATTCTTGTGGTTTGGGTTGCGAAACTATTGCGTGACCATGAAAACCGAACAACTCAACAGACAGGTGAATAACTATGCGCATGTTACATACGATGTTACGAGTAGGTAATTTAGAACAATCTTTAAAGTTCTACACTGAGGTACTTGGTATGAAATTACTACGCCAACGTGATTATGAAGACGGGCGTTTTACCTTGGCTTTTGTGGGCTATGGTGATGAAGAAAACAATACTGTGCTTGAGCTGACTCATAACTGGGATACAGCTAGCTATGATTTAGGCAATGCCTATGGTCATATCGCCATTGGCGTAGATGATGCTTATAAAGCATGTGAAGAAATCAAAGCAGCTGGTGGAAAAGTAGTACGTGAGGCTGGCCCAATGAAAGGTGGAGTGACGGTGATCGCTTTTGTTGAAGATCCAGATGGCTATAAGGTTGAATTGATTCAACAGGATCAAAATGCACGTAATAATTAATTTCGTATCTTGATCCACAATTTCTAATTTAAAGCCATAGCTTTATTTATACAGCCCAGTATGATGTTTTGATCGAATGGTCAATAATCTCATGTTGGGCTGTATCGTTATTAGCGAACAGATTGGGAAAAGTTATGTTAAAGCTCTTGGCGCTAGATCGTTTCACAATATTATTGATAGCAATGGTAGTACTAGCGACTTTTTTCCCAGTTTCGGGACAGGTTGCGCATTACTTTAATATCCTAACGACAGTTGCGATTGCTATATTATTTTTTTTACATGGCGCCAAGTTGTCACGTGAAGCCGTTATACAGGGAATGCTGCATTGGAAAATGCATGCATTGGTTTTTGCTTTTACTTTTGCGATTTTTCCTGTAATTGGGCTTTTAGCTAAACCTGTTTTGGAGCCGCTTCTTGGGCAACAGTTGTATTGGGGCTTTTTATTTATGTGCTTCTTACCCTCAACAGTACAATCTTCAATTGCATTTACGTCGATTGCAAAAGGGAATGTTGCAGGAGCGGTTTGTAGTGCATCTTTCTCCAATATCATTGGGATGTTTATTACGCCAATCTTAGTGAGTTATTTTATCTTAGGCCAAAGCCAACATGGCTTTGATCCTACGCAATCGATTGTTCAAATTACCTTGTTACTATTGGTTCCCTTTGTTTTAGGTCAGTTACTTCGCCCTTATGTTTTTCCTTATATGATCAAATTACCAAGCTTAGTGAAAGCTTTCGATCAAGGATCAATCTTAATGGTAGTTTACGGTGCCTTTAGCAGTGCTGTAGTTGCAGGCTTATGGCATCAAATCAGTGGATTAGCTTTGCTGTATTTAGTACTTGCATGCTCAGTTTTGCTTACTATTGTAATGTTGCTTGCTTTGTATTTACCAAAATGGTTAGGGTTTCATCATGCAGATCAAATTACTATTTTCTTTTGTAGCTCTAAAAAAACGCTAGCGAGTGGCGTGCCAATGGCGCAAATTCTGTTTATTGGTCAGCCTTTAGGTATGATTGTATTGCCGATTATGATTTTTCATCAAATCCAATTAATGGTCTGTGGTGTAATTGCGAATCGTTGGTCAAAATCAAAACAAGAATAGTTCGCAAATTTTGATTTATTGGCGTATAATCTTTGCCACTTGTTGGCTTTGCTCTGATCTAAGGGTCTCGGTGAGTCAAAAGAAATGGTCTGTTGTGGTATTGATCTGCGAGTGTTAACACTCTGCTTTCCTCATCTTGAGAGTGATCAATTGCGATAACAGCTTAAGCCTTTCTTACTAAATAGGAGCATCGACCATGCGCGCCGATATTCACCCTAAATACGAAAAATTAGTTGCTACTTGCTCATGCGGTAACGTAATCGAAACTCGTTCTGCACTTGGTAAAGAAACTCTTTATCTTGACGTATGTTCAGCTTGCCACCCATTCTATACTGGTAAACAAAAGAATGTGGATACTGGTGGTCGTATCGACAAATTCAAACAACGTTTCTCTGGTATGTCACGTTCTATCAAACGTTAATATCGAGAAAACAAAAAACGGGCTATATGCCCGTTTTTTTTATGCCTTTTGATATTCCCCCCTTATCAAAGGAGGGTTAGGGAGGATTCTCTATTGGTCTTGCACGTCCGTTAAATGATCAAGTTTCTTTTGGAAGTAGTTACCTTGCAAGAAGCGGGCTTCGACATTCCATGCATTCGCAAACAAACTCATATCATTGAGTTCGGTGAGTAAAATCTCAACTTGCTTTTCAGCAATAAAATGAAGAATTTTCTCTTGTAGAATTGCCATTTCTTTTTCAGATCCTAGCATCTTCACTAATTTTCGATGGAAGCTTAAATACTGCGTATCGATCTGTTGAAGAATTGAGTTACTATAAAGAGAATCACCAAAGTTACGAATAGAGATCTCAGCGCCGTGTTGACGAAGTGATGCAATCAGAGATTGAGCCTGTGATAAATTTTGCTGAAGAGCTTGCTCTGAAAACTGCAGAATTAAAGGATGAGCTTGTTTGCTTCCAATAATTGTCAATAATTTAGCGACCAATTCGGATAATTTTCTGTCATTGAATAAAATATGATGATTCAGATTAATAATTAATTTAGCTTTTGGATATTGGGTAATGAAGTTGTGTAATTGTTTACAAGCTTCTACTAATACCCAACGGTCTAACTGAGCCGATAATTCATGATCATCTTTTAGATCACTAAGATCCATCAAGTCTAACCATTGATTATTATGAATAATACCGCCAAATACTTCATAGGTATGAGTGAATTGATCTTGTTTATCATAAAGCTGCTGATATTTTAAATGTATATCACCCTTATCTAATTTGTTTTTGAGCTCTTCTAAAAGATTGACTTCCATCGACATTGAAATTTTATCAGTTGTCAGGCTAATATCACTGTCAATCGATGGATTTTTCAATAGTGGTAGTGCATGCGTAAATGCTTGAGAAATGATTTTCTCAAAATGAGCATCATCTAATATTTGTTGGTCTAGTTCTTGATAGCCCAGTTTTAAATGTAATGGGAAAGTGTGGTTTTCAGTGACCAATAACTGAGGTTTTTGTAAACCATTCAAGCCTATAAGCAAAGAGTTTAAAACTGTTTTTGATTCAGCTTGAATAAGCCCAACATACAAAGCCGTTTCTATTTGATAAATTGGAACATTGACCTGTTCTTTAATGAAATTTGCAATATTTGAAAAATAAGCTTTAGTTCCACGCCAGTCAGTTTGAAAAACTTCGTTTGGACAATTATTCAGGCTAAATAAGATGAGCGCATTTGCATTGGCTGGGTGATTTGCTAAATTTCGATTAATTTGTTGCAGTGCTGAGATGATACCAGAGGCTTTTTCACTTTGTACTGAAGTAGTCGTGGCAGTTGCTGCTGATTCACATTCAATATTCAGTTGTATTTCATCATCATTGCCAGAGGGTAAGAACTCAACATGTAAAAGATTATTCTTAACCATGGGATTTTGGGTGCGAATTTCAAAGCGTGCTTGTTCGAATAAGCCTTGGGAAATTCTTTTAAAGCGTAATTTAAACTGGCCTAAATCTTCAGGTTGTAAAATATCAAGTATTGGTAAGCCAATGACGTCGTCTTCGCTGTCGAAACCAAATAGGTGAGCATATTCAGCATTCGCTTTGATATGAATACCTTCTTGTAGAATTGCAACTGCTTTATGTGTTTCAGCAACAAGTGATTGGGCTTGTGTTTGAGCTGCCTCTAATTCGGTAAGTAAACGGTGCTCTGCTTGTACTAAACGACTGAATGAAAGTGATCTAATAATACTGATATAAAATTCTTCTGGCGCCTTTAAGTTCACAACATCATAAATACCTTTATGAATGTAATTTTGATATAGCGCTGAATTATAGTCATCTTGCTCAAGCAGTAGAATGGGTAAACTTGGTTGTGCGGATGCATGAATAAGAGAAAGCGTTTGTTCGATTTTTAGATCGTAAGCACGTCCAAAAATTACAATATCCCAAGGCAAATTCAGTTGTTTTTCAAAAGTTTTTAAATCATCAAGTAAAATAGCCTGTACTTGATGTTCTTGCTGCGCAAAGAGCTCTAAAACTTGATTATACCTTAATTGGTTATCATCAATAATGAGTAAGCGCGTTTCAGTTCGTTTCAACTTTTTAGAGAGTAAAGAATTTCTCACTTCAATGCTTCCCATAAATCTTGGTCATTTGTATCCATATTTTTTTGCGCAATAAATTTATTAAGAACGGGTTGTTCTTCTTCATTAAGTAGTTCAAAGTCGAATTGAACAAAACTTTGGGTAATTAGTTGTGCAGTCAACAGATACACTTTTACTTCCTCTTTCCCTAATCTCAAATGAACAGCTTGCTGTTCGCGAAAAATTTGCGAGCCTGGCAAAATTATTGTTGTTTTAGTTTCATCTAAATTTTGATTTTTTAAAATAAGCGCAGGGTAATAATTGCTAATATGACGATCTGCTTGTACGCGAACTGCACAAGGGAAAATTTCTTGTGCTAAAACCTCTAAGCCTAATTCTAAACTTTTTTCACTTGATTGCTTTAACCAGCGAATTACACCGCCGCGCCAATGTCCATGAGTGGTTTCTTTTACAAGAATATATTCGCCAGTTCTTAGATTTTTTGGTACTTCGGCTGACCATTTAATTCGATAACCATTAACACTAATATCTAAAATATCCGCTTGATAAATGGCTTTGTTTTCTCGACTTAAACGCTGGATTGAGGACTCTTGATTGCCAGAAGAATCTTTTTTATCCCAAGTTGATAAAAATTTTGATTCGCTTTGTAGTCCATACTCGTGTTCTAAGAGTAATGTTTCACCGAAGTTTTTTGCTTTGGATAAATAGAAGTGGGCTGTTAAGAGTCCAAAACAAATATGTAGTTGAGCTGAATATTCATAGCGTTCATGGCGACGTTCTGCCGTAGATCCTAAAATGGTCTGAACGTGGAATTTTAGAGCGGGTGTGAGATAAATCTTTTCATTCTTAGAAATGTATTCAGCATTTTTATGTAATGTTGCTGTCACATGATCAAGTAAACCATTTGTACTAATAAAGATATTAGGATTAAATCCTGAACTTTGTTTTTTGTTGTATATTGGCGGATGATCTTTAGTTGTATCAACAACGTATTTAGTTAAATCAGTCTCTTTAGATAAGAGCTGTAGCATTTTGGCCCAGTCAAAACTGCATTGAAACAGGGCTTGAATTTCTGTTTGACGAATTTGATTGGTATTAAAAATATCCATCAAAATTAATTGAGCATAGGCCTGAGCAATATTATTCAGGCTATTTGGCTTAGTTTGCGCCTGTTCAATAGTCACATGATGATACTTATGTGTCACTGCTGCATCGTATAATTGATGTGCAATGAGCCACTGTCCTGCAACAGGTTCACTATATAACATGTGTTGTTGATAAAGAAGCTGCGTAAGTTGTTGTAATGCTTGGAAAGTTGCAAGTGTTCTAGCAGTATGTAAATTTTTCTTTTGGTTTAGTGCAAAAATAGAAAATTTTCGATTTTCCAATTGTTCGCTACTGCGGCGAACAATATTGATATAAATAGCCGCAAAATAGCAGCGTAACAGCATTGCCAGTTCAATAATGTGCTCATTACGATCTGAACTGATTACACCTTGATTAAAAAAATTTTTCTCTAGGCTACCTAAAATATTTTCAATCGTTGGATGTAAGGTCTGAATGAGATCAAAGCGTAATGTTTCTGAACAATCTAATTCACAAAGCTCTAATAAAGCTGCAAACAATGCTTTTGAAGTATCACCCAACTGCATAATTGAGAGGGTTGAAATCCATTCTGTTAAACTTTTTGCGTTTGCATCACAAAAACTGAGTTTATCCCGTCTTAAAACAGTGGGAATTTGAAAAATATCCGAAAATGCATTATTCATCATTGTAATCAATCTCAGAACGTTTGAACCCCAAAAAGCGGTGTTTTATTTTTTTCGCCCGCAATTTCCCTGACGAGTTTTGGAACTAAATATCCAGGTAAACTCGCTAATACATCACTGTATATATGATCTATCTCTGAAGATCTTAAGTCAAAATGTTGAGCACCTTTTACTTTATCCAATACATGTAAGTAATAGGGCATAACCCTCGCTTCAAATAGTCGATAACTTAGATGAGTTAAAGATGTTGCAGAGTCATTCACACCTTTAAGTAAAACTGCCTGATTTAACACAGTAATATGATGTAATGATAACTGTAATAACTTTGAACACGTGAAATCATCAAGTTCTGAAGCATGATTTGAGTGTATCACTACTACAATGCGTAGCCTACTGTTTTTTAAAATAGAAATAAGCTCTTCATCGATACGATTGGGAATAACAACTGGAACTCGTGAATGGATTCTCAATATTTTGAGTTGAGGTAAAGATTCTAATCGCTCTATCCAAAGTGCTATTTTTCGATTAGATAAAGTTAAAGGATCGCCCCCACTGAGAATGATTTCATTGATGGCAGGGTTGTCTTCAATATATTGTTTTATATTTAGCCAATCATCATTTTTAGGTAAATTTTCTTGATATGGAAAATGGCGGCGGAAACAATAACGGCAGTGAATTGCGCATGCACCTGTTAAGGTCAGTAAAAAGCGAGACTGGTATTTGTGTAAGACACCAGCCATTTGATTGGCTGCTTCCTCACCTAATGGGTCAGTAACAAATTCAGGATGTTCTTCAAGTTCAAGATGGTGTGGTAAAACCTGTAATAGCAAGGGATCAAATGGATCCCCAATACGCATTTTTCCGACGAATGCACGTGGAACGCGTAATTTAAACTGTTCAGAGGCAAGTATTGCTCCTGATAATAATTGCTTGGTCGATAATTCAAGCAGATTTAACAACTCTAAAGGATCAGTAATTAGATCACTGAGTTGTGATTGCCAGTTTTTCTCTTGATGTAAATAGTTTATCATGCCATACGTTAAAATAGTGATAGCCTAAGCTGTGCGCGTAGTCTAGCACTAATAGATTTGAGTTTTAAGTTTGGAGTGAGCCTTTCATGGCCTATTATTCTACAAATGATTTTAAAGCAGGCCTTAAGGTTATGCTTGATGGCAACCCATGTTCAATCATGGAAAATGAATATGTAAAACCAGGTAAAGGTCAAGCATTTAACCGTGTGAAATTACGTAACCTTCGCTCAGGTAAAGTATTAGAAAAAACTTTTAAATCAGGTGACTCTTTAGAAGCGGCTGATATTGTTGAAGTTGAAATGGATTATCTTTACAACGATGGTGAAATGTGGAATTTCATGGATCCTGTATCTTTCGAGCAAATCGCTGCTGACAAAACCGCAATGGGTGATGCTGCGAAATGGTTAAAAGACGATTCAAATGAAAAATGTACCATCATGCTGTTCAATGGCGTACCTTTAACAGTGAGTCCGCCGAACTTTGTGGTGTTGAAAATCGTTGAAACTGATCCAGGTGTACGTGGTGATACTTCTGGCGGTGGCGGTAAGCCAGCGAAACTTGAAACAGGTGCAGTAGTACGTGTTCCATTATTCGTTCAGCAAGAAGAAAGTGTTCGTGTTGATACGCGTACAGGTGATTACCTAGAGCGCGCATAATCGTAAATGAGTAGCAATGCTACGTAAGCTATACGATTATCGAAGGGATGATTAAACAATCATCCCTTTTTTTATGCCAAAGTATTAGATAAATCATTTTTAATAACAGATAGAATTACAAAGATATTTCTTCTAAAGAAAACATAGGAAGGGAAATCCAAAACTACAGCTTGTGTATTTGAGAGGTTCTGAATGGAGACAGTACAAGCAAAGTCGACGCTATCCTCAAAAATTCTGTGGAGTTTAGTTGCCATCATTGGTGCAATTTCATTTGGAATTTTGGCGGTAAGTCGTGGAGAGCATGTCAATGCAGTTTGGCTCGTTCTTGCCGCGGTTTGTGTTTATAGCATTGCATATCGGTTCTACAGTTTATTTATTGCAACAAAAGTCTTTGAATTAAATCCTAAACGCTTAACACCAGCACATCGTTTGAATGATGGTCTGGATTATGTGCCCACTAATAAACACGTTTTATTTGGACATCATTTCGCCGCTATCGCAGGTGCAGGGCCTTTGGTTGGGCCAATTCTTGCAGCGCAAATGGGTTACTTACCAGGAACCATTTGGCTTTTGGTCGGTGTGGTGATTGCAGGCGCGGTACAAGATTTTCTTGTGATATTTATCTCAACTCGGCGTGATGGTCGGTCTTTGGGTGAAATGGCAAAACAGGAGTTAGGTACTTTCGCAGGTGTTATTGTGATGTTGGGTACGCTCGGTGTCATGATTATTATTCTTGCGGTACTTGCATTGGTTGTCGTAAAAGCTTTGGCGCATAGTCCGTGGGGGGTGTTCAGTATCGCAGCAACCATCCCAATTGCATTATTCATGGGCATATACATGCGTTATCTACGCCCAGGGAAAATTGCTGAGGTTTCGATCATTGGCTTTGTGCTAATGATGGCGGCGATTGTCTTTGGTGGTGATGTAGCAAAAGACCCTTACTGGGGGCAATTGTTCACCTTAACTGGAACTCAACTAACTTGGGCACTCATCATTTATGGCTTTATTGCGTCAGTATTGCCTGTGTGGTTATTGTTAGCGCCTCGTGACTATTTATCAACCTTCCTTAAAATTGGTGTAATTGCAGGTCTGGCGATTGGAATTATCTTTGCAATGCCTGAACTCAAAATGCCTGCGGTGACTCATTTTGTTGATGGTACAGGTCCTGTATTTGCAGGCAGTTTATTTCCTTTTCTATTTATTACCATTGCCTGTGGTGCGATTTCAGGTTTCCATGCGCTAGTTTCTTCAGGAACAACTCCAAAATTGGTCGATAACGAAGTCAATATTCGTATGATCGGTTATGGCGGCATGTTGATGGAATCATTTGTCGGTATCATGGCAATGATCTGCGCAACCGTACTTGATCCAGGGATTTATTTTGCGATTAATGCACCAGCGGCAGTTCTGGGTACAACGGTAGATACTGCTGCGGAAGCGGTGCGGAATCTAGGTTTTATCGTTACACCTGAGATGCTGACTGTGCTTGCTCAGGAGGTTGGTGAAAGTTCAATCCTTTCTCGTACTGGTGGAGCGCCAACTTTTGCGATTGGTATGGCTCATATCATTTCGGAAATTTTCAATAGTCGTGCAATGATGGCATTTTGGTATCACTTTGCCATTTTATTTGAAGCATTATTTATTTTAACTGCAGTGGATGCGGGAACACGTGCTTGTCGCTTCATGGTACAGGATACCGTTGGGATTGTTGTGCCTGCAGTAAAACAATCAGGTTCATTCTTTGGAAATTTGGTTGGGACGTCTGTGGCAGTTGCAGGTTGGGGCTTCTTCGTTTATCAAGGCGTAGTGGACCCTCTTGGTGGCATTAATTCTTTATGGCCATTATTTGGAATTGGAAATCAAATCCTTGCGTCAATGGCATTGATCTTGGGTACAGTTATTTTATTCAAGATGAAGAAAGAGAAGTATGTTTGGGTAACGATTGTTCCAACGATTTTCCTATTTATTACTTCTATGACGGCGGGTTGGCAAAAGATTTTCCACGAAAATCCGAAGATTGGCTTCCTTGCTCAAGCGAATCGTTTCTCTGATGCAATTGCACGTGGTGATGTACTTGCACCTGCGAAGTCAGTTGCTGAGATGCAGACGATTGTGTTGTCGAATCAGATTAATGCAGTACTTTGTGGATTCTTTATGATTGTTGCAATTGTTATGATTATTGCATCAATTGGAATTATTCGTCGTGCTTTACAAAGCCCTGTCCCAACAGTAAATGAAGCACCTGCCGTATTTACTGAAACTGCAATGACAGCAGAAACAGTGAAGGGAGAGTCGTGATGGATTTTAAAATTGCTAGGCAAGGAAGTGCTGTGATTGTGAAGATCATTAAGTTCACGATCATGTCGCAAAAACACCTGATCTTTTCGCCCAAAAACTGGTCTCGTATTGCAACTTTATGGCAAAACTTGCAAAAAAGTTTTCGTTTGATGGTGGGTGTGCCTGATTATGAAAATTACGTAAAGCACATGCAAGCGCATCATCCAGATTTAACGCCAATGGATGCTAAGACTTTTTATCGTCATTGTATCGATGCGCGTTATCCATCATCGGGTGGGAATTTGAAAAAATGTCCTTGCTAGAAGTCATTTGATTTCTTTGAAAAAAAACTAAAACAGTGTATGTTGAATCATGCACTGTTTTAGTTTGAGGATTACGTTATGTGGGGCATGGAAAAAGCTTCTATTCAAGAAAAACAACAAAAAAATCAAGAAGTAGAGCAAAATATTAAAAATTTTACTCAGAAAATCGAACGTTTTTTGGTTGAAGTGAATCAACTTATTTTAGATAAACCACAACAAACTAAATTAGCGCTGACCTGTTTATTGGCAGGTGGCCATGTATTGTTTGAAGATTTACCAGGATTGGGTAAAACGACTCTAGCTAGTGCCTTAGCTCGTCTAGCAGGGCTGCATTTTCAGCGGATTCAATTTACCAATGACATGTTGGCGAGTGATGTCATTGGGATCAATATTTTTAATCAAAAAGAACATTTATTTGAGTTCAAGAAAGGTCCAATTTTTACTCAGATTTTATTGGCAGATGAGATCAATCGTTGTAGTCCAAAAACACAGAGTGCATTACTTGAAGCTATGGAAGAAGGTGCGGTCACTGTTGATGGAACACATTATGACTTACCGCAACCATTTTGGGTGCTGGCAACGCAGAATCCACTATTTCAAAGTGGAACTTATGCTTTGCCTGAGTCACAACTTGACCGTTTCTTGATGCGTTTATCGCTCGGTTATCCGTCTCGTCAAGCTGAAAAACTACTGTTACAACAAAGCTCACGTCAGGTTTTAATTCATCAATTAGAAGCGGTATTTACGCAAGTTGATATTTTGCAATTACGTGAATTAGCAAAACAGGTTTTTCTAAGTGATGCTGTACTCAATTATATTTTAGATTTGGCTGCTGAAACACGTAAACAACGGCATGGCTTATCAACACGTGGAGTTTTGGCATTAAAAGCTGCTGCACAAGCTTATGCACTGGTTGAAGGTCGCAGTTTTGTGACTACTGATGATGTGCAAACCATTTTTGTTGCCGTGGTTGCTCATCGTTTAAGTTTAGGCGAAATAGAGGTAAAACAAATTTTGCAATCGGTTGATGTCTTATAGTTGAGATTGGCTTATGCAAAGGATTCAGCAGTGGATTGCGAAACGCTTTCAGGTTAATGGGACTAAAACCCTGTTACAGAAAGATGTTTTGGTTTTTATTTATAAGCAGGGTTTTCTATATCTCATTCTGATTCTAATTACCTTTATTGCAGGGATTAACTATGCAAATAATTTGATTTTAGGTTTTTGTTTTCTAATCAGTGCAATTTTATGGATTAATTTTTATCTCACATTCAAGCAATTGCATGTTTTACAAATTGATCTGATTGCAGCTGAAGTTGGGCAAGTCGATCAGCCTTTCATTTTAAAACTTCGCTTTAATCAGCCATCGGTAATGACCCGATATTTACGTATTCAATGGCTGCAACAAGAACAATTAATTTATTTAGATCAGCAACAACAGACCTTCGAACTGGCTTTTTTTCCGAAGCAGCGTGGTTTATTTGAATTTGGTGCGATGAAAATTTATTCGACCTATCCTTTAGGTTTGGTGCGAGCGTGGACTTATTTATATCCAAAACAAAAAGTGTGGATTGCACCTAAAGCGCATGATTGGCAAAAAGAACATAAAAATCAACCAACCAATGCGAACGATAGTTTAGATGAATTTAAGGAGCTTAGGGCCTTTCAACAAGGCGATTCTTATCAAAATGTGGCATGGAAGCAAGTTGCTCGAGGGCAGGGCTTTTTTATCAAAATGTTTGAGGCTCAAGCCAATCATCAACATTTAGAAATTGATTATCAAAAAATCCCTGCACAAAGTCATGAGGAAAAATTAAGCTTTATGATGGGATTAATTGAGCAATGTGAACAACTTGGTCATGATTATGCATTGATACTGCCATATGCAAGATTAGAAAGTGGTCAGGGGCAGATGCAGCTTCTTCAAGCAAAACTTCTACTTGCACAGGCCTAAGATTATGACCAAACAAATCTATTTTTGCATTTTAGCTGTATTGGTATTTGTATTAATTGGGCAAGTGGCTTTTATTCCTGTGACATTGAGTGGGTTGTGGGGTGTTATTTGGCTTATATTGGTATGGCGATATAGCAAACAAAAAATTTCACCATTTCCACGCTTATTTTTAGTTTTTTTCTCTTTATTATCTTTGGGTCTTATTTATTTAAATTATCAAACTTTACTGGGAGTAGAAGCTGGAGTCGCATTTTTAAGTACGTGTTTATTTGCGAAAAGTTTGGAAGCCAAGAATACTCGTGATTTATTGATTGTATTTAACTTTGCCTTATTCGTCAGTGCCAGTTTATTGTTACATAGTCAGGCATTCTGGATGGCTGTCCTTGTTTTTTCAGCATTTGTGATATGTTTGATGGGGTTGTATCGGATTCAAACTGGTCTATTTAACCAGCATCAATTATTATCCAATCAGTTAAAAAATGATGTTAAACAAATTCTAAAGTTTGTCGGGATTGCGACACCGTTCTTTATTATATTATTTATTTTCTTTCCTCGGTTGCCACCTCTTTGGGCAATTCCTATTCAAAAGAATCAAGCCACTACTGGGATTAGTGATCGTATGTCTCCAGGAGACATTGCACAACTATCACAATCATCGGCTTTGGCTTTTCGTGTTGTTGCAGATATGAGACAACTACCAGATAGGCAGGAGCTTTACTGGCGTGCTTTGGTTTTGGATGAGTATGATGGTACAACATGGACCAGTAGTTTTTATAATCAACAGATTAAAAGCGTAACTTCAAATTCTCAAGGAGTTGCCTATCAATACTTAGCTGCTGATGAACAGGCAAATTGGATCATGGGGTTGGAATATTCCATTCCACAAGAACGTTATTTACAACTGTATCAAGATGATAGTATACGTCCATCTAAACTTATTAAACGTAATCAACCTATCCAAATGTTTTGGTTGGGGCGTACATCAACATCTTCTACTTTGTTATCATCACGTCAAATTGAATTTAATACTCGATTTGATCATGATCGTGATCAAAAAGCACAGCAATTAGCCCATCAACTGTTTGAACAAAGTCAGAAACAGCCTGAGAAATATATTAAAAAGGTGCTGAATTGGTATGGAGACCATAACTTCGTTTATACCTTGGCACCAGGTACACTTGGCAGTGATCGTATAGATCAATTTTTATTTTATAGTCGAAAAGGTTTTTGTGAGCATTATGCCTCTAGTTTTGTGATGTTAATGCGTTATGTTGGAATTCCTGCAAGAGTTGTCACAGGTTATCAGGGTGGGCAGTTTGCATTAGATAGAGAAAGTTGGGAAGTACGCCAACTTGATGCACATGCTTGGAGTGAAGTGTATCTAGATGGTGAATGGCAAAGAATAGACCCTACAGCAATCATTGCACCACAACGTATAGATTCAGGAATGCAAGATTATTTAAATCAATATCAAAACATCTGGGGGAATGGGGGAAGTCATTCATGGCAACTACAGCAATTTAAATTTTTAACAAATATACGTATTTGGAGCGATTATTTAAGCTATCAATGGCAAGCTAAAGTTGTAGGCTATGATGCGGATAAACAAAAAAATTGGCTATCTCGATTAGGATTGGATTCAGGTTATAGCTATGCATTTTTATTAATTATTGCTATTGCCGCGACTTTGTTTATTTACATTGGTGTCTATTGGTGGAGGAATCTAAGTCAAAAAGAGAATTATGAAAGAGCAGTATTATCATTCCAAAAGCAATTGCCTAAACATTTGCATAAAAGATCAGCGGAAACATTTCAAGTTTGGATGCAGCGTTTATCAAGTGTAGATAGTGATCAAAAATCATTTCATCAAGTAGTTGTGTTATATCAAAAAATTGTGTTTTTAGAACAGAATACTCAGCAAAATATTCAAGAATTTAAGAAACTGCTTAAAGTCTGTGCGATCGCAATTAAACAATCTCAAAAAAACTTGTGAAGCTGATTAAAAATGAATATTATGCTCTCATTCTAGGTGTATAGCTCAGTTGGTTAGAGCGCTACGTTGACATCGTAGAGGTCTCCAGTTCGAGTCTGGATATACCTACCATATATTTATCAAAGGTTTATAAGCAAAAACAGTAGCTTATAAGCCTTTTTTAATGTCTTTCGTTTGCGTCATTTGCGTTATTTGCTGTATTTTATTCTGCTAATAACGCTAGATTTGTGTCATCATTGTGTCAGGATTTGTGTCAAAAAATGGGTCAGAACGGTTTAAATAAAACGTTGCGCTCATTTTTAACATAACTTTACAATAAGGGTGGCAGCAATGAAATTACCAAAACCTAGACAGCGTGGGAACAGTTGGTCTACATCAATAATGATAAACGGTAAAAGAGAATATTGCACAAGAGACACTGAACAAGAGTGTTTGCACTGGGCTATGAATAAGCTTATCGAATTGAACTCAACACCAAAAGAACAAATAGAAGAACAGAAAAAGACAGTAACCACATTTCATGATTTATTTAATATGTACTACAAGTCGCATGGTCGAGATACCAAATCAAAAAAGTATATCCGTGAGCAGCTTGATTCGTTTGAAAAGCGCTTCGGCGGTTTGGCAAATAAAGACATTACCAAAATTACAGCACAGGATTTAACACATTGGCGCAACAAGCGACAAAGTGAAGTCTCTGACGGCACAGTATTAAAAGAGATTTCTTTATATAGCGCTGTTTTTACTTATGCTCACAAGGAATTATTTTTATTAACTGAAAATCCATTCTTCGGATTAAAGAAGCCCAAAAAACCAAAATCACGTAACAGGCGCATTCTTCAATCTGAAATTGAAAAAATCATTACTGAACTAAAATATGAGACTGGGCAGACTCCGAAAATTAGTAGTCATTATGTCGCATGGGCATTTTTGTTTGCAATGGAAACAGCCATGAGGCGTGGCGAAATACTTTCGATTCGTAAAAAGCATATTTTTGATGACCACATTCATCTTGAAGATACAAAGAATGGCGAAAGTAGGGATGTGCCTTTAACTAGGCAAGCAAGGGAACTTCTATCGCTTATTTCACATAATGATGATCGTTTGATACCAATGTCTGAAAATGCGTTTAGGCTTCAATTTGAGAGGGTTAAGGCTAGAATCGGGTTAAGTGATTTACACTTTCACGATACAAGACATGAAGCGATTACTCGACTTGTGAATACTCGCAAAGTACCAGTTGAGATTCTGGCAAAAATCACAGGGCATAAAACGATTAAGGTCTTGGTGAACACTTACTATAATCCAGATGTCAAGGACATAGTAAAAATGCTAGATGACTAGGCGCTAATTTTTGCGCCTAGCTCCGCCTGTGCTACGTTTGGTTTTTGGGTCCAATATCTCATCTGCAATTTTTGAATCGAACAGAAATTTGCCCCTCGTGCCTTGACTAAAACCTGCAAGCTTTCTGTGAACTGTATCAATGCTAACGCTGTATTTTTTAGCAAGCTGTGCAGCGGATAACAGTTCTGTCTGAACTTCTTTTATCTCTTTAACGATGCCACCGCCAAGACTCTGGCCAACCAAAATTTTAGGCGGTGAATCGCAATCAAGAACAACCACACATTTAAATGCTCCCATCATTCACCCCTCCGCACGTTCAAGAATATTACGAACTGTTCCACGATTCATCTGTACCAGCTCAGCAGCTTTGGTTTGATTGCCATGAGTTTTGATCAAAGCTTTTTTAACAACAATACTTTTGATATGCTGAATAAGATGTTTTACTTCGCCATTGTCGATAGCATTTTCAATATCTTTTTCTGTTAATACAGTGCTGCCGCCTTTAAAATCCATCAAGACACTTCTCCTAAACTATCCACCACGCCAAACTTGTCATGCTTTAGTATGTAGCCACTCAGCACGTGATAATACAAATCAGCATTGCAATTAATCTCAAGAATCACACCAGTACCATTATTTACACGCTGTCTTAATGTTGCTTCCAGTTTCCGCACAAAGTCACTATGCAAGTGGTGTGATTCGTTCGTTATGTTGTATAAAGCGCCTGTTTGACCTGCATCAAGCTTCAAATTAAACGGCTTGTCTTTGTGCAGCTCACCGATGATGAAATTAGCTACTGCAATGTTTGTTTGTTGAATTTCAGTCATTGCTTGGCTCCTGATCTTCACCATGAATTGCTGCAACTAAAGCCTCACCTACGTTATCAACTAAAGTCCCAGTGCATTGCTCACAGTGAAAAATACCTTTCTGGCCTTTTGGATTCTGTCGTGTCAGTAAAAAGAAATTTTCGCTCCCACAATTATCACATTTAGTCATTGGTTGGCTCCTGTGCTGTGCATAGCACCATTAGTTTGAGTGCAACCTGCTGCCACATTTCACGCACTTCATTTGTCTTGCTTTCGGTATGTGTTGCTAAGTCAACTGCATTTATGGCAATAGCTAATTCAAGTAGGTCTTTTTGATTAACAACCACAAAACCATCAGGCACAGCTTGGGCTTTGGCTGCTTGCCACATACGCCATGATAAATTTATAGATTCAACTATATGATCTTCGGATGGATCGCATACATCAGAAGCAAAATATTCATTTTTTTCATCATCAAAAATTGTGCAAACTTTAAGATTGTGAATCTTATTTCCAGCTAAAGCTTCCTCAAAAGCCTCTCTCTCAATATCTTTAGTCATTTACGCCACCTCACATTCACGTTTAGTTCTAGCAAAAAGGGCGTATGCATCATCTTCGCTAAAGCCAATATCAATTAAGAAAAATCC
>NZ_JAMFKZ010000015.1:0-74173 GCF_023488045.1 Acinetobacter sp. ANC5681 | reverse complement strand
GAAGCATGTTTAATTCGTCTGATCACAGATACTTTATAAAGTATTTTAGTACTTTTTTGAATCCGTCAATGCGTAAGTCCTATCAAATTTCAATTATTTATATATTGTATCAATTGATCTATTAACCCAACACAAAAAATTCTATCATGATAGAAACAACCTATCCCTTTAAAACTTATAAGAAACTTATGAAGACTTTAAAACCCCTATTCATAGCACTAGCGCTAAACACAACAGCCATCTTCACCCAAGCTGCTGAATCCACCATCTCCCTACAAAAACAAGTCGCTGGTTACTACCAATATCAAGCAGGTGACGTACAAATCACAGCCCTGCTAGATGGTACAAACTTTATGTCACCAAACTTGTTTAAAGACATACCGCAACAACAAGTTCACGAGATTTTAAAGAAATACTATGCAGATCAAGAGAAAGGCGTACAAACCTCAGTCAATGCCTTCCTCGTTAATACAGGAAAATCTCTAGTATTGGTGGATAGCGGTGCAGCCAGTTGTTTTGGTGCTCATTTAGGTTCAGTTTTAACCAACCTAAAAGCATCAGGCTATCAACCTGAACAAGTCGATACCATTCTACTCACACATCTACATCCCGATCATGTCTGTGGAATCAGTAAAGATGGCGTTGCCAATTTCCCTAATGCGACAGTCTATGTATCTGATGATGAAGCAAAATATTGGCTAGATCCCAAACAAGCGGCAAAATTACCAAAAGATAAACAAGCCAATTACTCAGGCACGGTTGAGAAAACTAAACAAGCGATTGCGCCTTACCAAACCAAGCAACGCTTTAAAACGTATAAACTCGGAGATGACATTCAGGGCTTTAAAGTCATTAACACGGCGGGACATACACCGGGACATTTTAGTTATGCACTAAAAACCAAAGATGAAAACGTGGTCTTTATTGGTGATATCGTACATTCTCATACTGTGCAATTTGATAAACCTGAAACGGCAATTGAATACGACATAGACCCGAAAAAAGCGGTTCAAACACGTTTAAAGCAATTTGCTAATTTCGCTAAAAATGGACAAACCATTGCTGCACCACATTTACCTTTCCCCGGCATTGGACACATTTATTCAGCCGATGGAAAAAGCTATCAATGGATTCCAACTCATTTCAAAGATTAAATGTTTTTATTTAGAATTAGTCCATAAAAAAAGCGACCTTCTTGGTCGCTTCTTTTATCACTTCATTCCAAAGATTAACTTCAATCCCAGCAAGGTCATCACCCCACCTGCAATACGATCAAAAACAGCCTTAGATTTTAAATACACTTTGCGAGGACCTTCTGCTGACAATGCAACAGCCACTAGCGAATACCAACCTGCATCAATAAAGAAGCATAGCATCGGCAACACCACATAAAAATACGTTGGGATTTCTTTCGGCAATAACGCGGTAAAAATACTGGCAAGGATAATCGCAATTTTAGGGTTACTGAGTTGGGTAATCAGTCCTAAACGAAATGCTTGCGTATAACTCATGGTCTTCACTGCACCATTTACAGCTTCCATGGGTTCTTTGGCATGTTTAATAATTTTATACGCCAGCCAAAGTAAATACAGACCACCAAAGATTTTCAAAGCAATATAGGCAGAAGGCACAGCCAGCAAAATCGCTTGTAGCCCCATCACTGCCAGCAAACCAAATAATGCTGCACCCGTGCCTGTACCAAGCGCAGTAAATAAGCCATGTTTACGTGAAATCGCAATTGAGTTTTTGGCAACATAAATAAAGGTAGGACCAGGACTAATTGCCCCCAACATTAATGCCAAAGTAATAGAGCCTAAAATCAATAATGATTCCAAGATAGACCTCAAGATTAGAATAATTTTCAACTATTTATTTTACTTAAAAAACCATAATTGAAGATATAATTTTTTGATTTCTGTTTATAAATTTAAGGATTTTTCAAGCAATTTGATATTGAGTAAAAAACTAAAAGTAGAGTAAAAACTCAATTTAATATCAATATCAAACAGTTAAAACATAGCATATGAACAGTAAAATTTTATTGTGCATCCATTTTTTCTATTAAAGTTTTTTTCTGATAATAATTTATCATCGATTTTTAGCAGAACTTTCATATATTTTTAAAACACATAATCCCATAATAAAATTATGGCTTTGATTTTCTTTAGAACTACAAACGAGGCGCATCAGATGCAAAATAAAAGACTGAAAACATTAGACCGCTCTAAATCACATCTTTGGATTGTAGGTGGAGGCATAGCTGGTATGGCGGCGGCTGCTTTTGCGATTCGTGATGCTAAAGTGCCAGCCGAACATATCCATATTTTAGAAGAATTGAATGTTTCTGGTGGTTCGATGGATGGTGGACATAATCCGCTTAATCCGAACCAAGCATGGGTCACACGTGGTGGACGTATGCTAACTGATGAAACTTATTTGTGTACTTGGGATTTATTTTCAAGCATCCCATCTTTAGAAAATCCAGACATTTCCGTTCGTGAAGAATGTCGTGAATTTAACGAACAAGTTAAAACCAATGCTCAAGCACGTTTGATCGACTCAAATCATATTATTGCAGAAGCTCAAAAATTGGGATTATCAATGCTCAACCGTGCTCAAATGTTACGTCTACTGGCATTAAAAGAAGATCGTATCGGTAGTCGCCGTATTGATGAATTTTTTGATGATGCATTTTTCCAAAGTAATTTTTGGCGGATGTGGCGAACCACATTTGCGTTTCAAAAATGGCATAGCGCAGCGGAATTACGCCGTTATTTTCTACGTTTCATTCAAGAATTACCACGCATCCATACCTTAGCAGGTGTGAAACGAACTAAATACAATCAATATGATTCAATGATTCATCCTCTACAACGCTGGTTGGTGGAACAAGGCGTTGATGTTCGTTTCGGTAGTTATGTCACAGATGCAGACTTTGTCGAAGATGCCCAAACGAAGGAACGTAAGGCAACCCAACTTTATGTCAATATTCCAGAAGGCACTGAACAAATTCAACTGGGTGAGCATGATCTTGCGCTCTTTACTTTAGGTTCGATTACGGCTGATTCACGTTATGGCGATAAATTCGATGTTCCTGAGCTGATTCGTGATCGACAAGATCATGGCTGGCGTTTGTGGGAAACATTGGCTCAAAAAGCTCCTGATTTTGGTCGTCCAATGACCTTCTATGGCAACATTGATGAGCATAAATGGAAATCCTTTACGCTCACCATGCATGATGATGTGCTGCTAAAACGGATTATTGATTACACAGGAAATGAACCGGGTACAGGTGCACTCATGACTTGGTTTGAATCTGGTTGGCATCTATCTGTGGTCGTTCCAGCTCAACCGCATTTTGCTGACTTACCAGAAGGTAAATTCACCTTATGGGGTTATGGTTTTGAAATTGACCATATCGGCGATTACATTAAAAAACCGATGAGTGAAGCGACGGGTCAAGAGATTTTAATTGAGTTGATTCATCAACTTGGTTTCGATGACATCTTGGATCATGTGTTGGCACATACCGACATTACCACAGTAATGATGCCTTATGCTTCTGCCCTATTTGCATGTCGTAAAGCAGGTGATCGTCCATTGGTCATTCCAGAAAATGCGGTCAACTTTGCTTTCTTAGGTCAGTTCGTCGAGCTGGAAGATGATGTGGTTTTCACTGTGGAATATTCAGTACGTTGTGCCATGATTGCGATTTATCAACTCTTAGGTGTCGAACGTGAAATTCCAGAGATTTATAATGGTTTACTTGATCCTAAAGTTGGCTTAAATGCTTTGGAAGCAGTTTTTCACTAAGTTTTAAATAACCATAGAGCGGATTGCTGCTCTATGGTTTTTCAACTTATTTTGATAAAACGATATAAGCAACATCACTGCTAAAAGAACCATCAGCTTTGATTTGATAATATCGTTGCACCTGCTCTGATGCTTTGCTTTGTAAATCACGTATGGTGGTAATGGCATATTCAGGCGTTTGCATACGTTCTGTCCAACTTTGGAAATCTAAATCCAAACGTTGCTTTGCAACGGTTTCAACTTTAAAGCCTGTAGATTCCGCGAAATACATCCATTCCTGCAAACTATAATTTCTGACATGACTCGGATCTCGAATCATTTCAATAGTCTGAAAAAAGCTATCAATCGCTGGATTTGAATTTCCTAAAATATCAACAATAATAACTTTGCCGTCTTGAGTTAATACACGATAAATTTCATGCATTGCCTGAGCAACACTCTGCCAATGATGCGCTGAATAACGCGTGATGACACAGTCAAAACATTGATCTATAAAAGGTAATTTTTCCGCTGCACCTTGTTGGGCAATCACGTTTTCAAAACCTCGTTGTTTGGCTTGAATCGATACAAGCTCAACCATTGACGGTGTTAAATCATAGGCAACTACTTCATCAACCAATGCTGCCACCTGATAAGTCACATGCCCACCACCACAGCCCAAATCTAAGACTTTTTGAAATTGATGAGATTGGATGAGTTGTTGTATCTTCTGAAATTCGACGCCTTGTGCATGCACTTGACTGTTTAAATAAGCTTGCGATTTATCCTGATATTGCTGTTGATTGACTTGATGCTGAGTGGTCATGTTTTTATCCTTGCGATGTCATCTAGCTTTTAAAATAGACGGCACTAATCAAAAATAAAAATGATGAATTTTAATTTAATTAATAAAAATAAGTTATCAATTATAATCCAATCAAACTGGCTGCGACATTGATTGCGATGGCTAAAATCATGGTATTAAAAATAAAAGCCAAAACACAATGAAAAATATTCAGATGCCTCAATTCAGAACTGGTAATCGAAACATCTGCCGTTTGTGCAGAAGTGCCGATAATATAACTAAAATAAATAAAATCGAGATAATCAGGTTGATCAGTTTTTGGAAAATCTAAACCAGGATTCTTTTGCTGACTCTTGGCAAGATAATAATCATGCGCGTAGTGAATCGCAAATAAAGTATGTAGTAACAGCCATGTTGAAAAAATAGTCCCGATGGTCAATAAAATCAGAAATCCTTTTAAAAAAGCCTGATCTTTGGGGACATGGCTGAGTTGTACTACAATTGAAATAAAACAGATCACAATGGCGATCAAGACAACATTCAGAATTGCCCATTTCCCTGCATCTTGTTGCTGAGCGCGTTGTAAAATATGAGTTGAGTCTAAGCGCCACATCATTTTTAAAGTCAGAAATAAATATAACCAAATGGCAATATTCCACCCAATTTGTAGACAAGTCGCCCATTGCCAAGGCGTAAAAAAATGCAAAACAGCATAGATCACTAAACCTAAACTAAAGGTTGCTGATAAGTATGGGCGATGTTTTAGCCCTCTCGCAAAACGCTTTACAAAGCCTTGCATCTTTCACCCGCTGCTATTTTTTATTCACAATCAATTTAGGCTTATATTTAACACTGTAATCTTATATCAAAGTACCTTATTGCCTATATTTTACCTAAACCACACAAACCATGAGCCAAGTGATAGACACTTAAACTTTTGAAATTCATCTATGGTAAATGTTATCGAAAAGTAGTTAAAACATAAGCGAATTAGATTGGACTAAATCGAATCATGCATAAAGTAATTTAGCCATTCCAATACTGACCAAGATGAACGAGGTTCGAAGAACAATACTGACTTTCACGATCGAATACACTTACAATAGGATTCAATTTATTTTTAATGATCTCAAATGTTTGATCACATTGCCTTTGATACACCTTATCAAACATTGCAACTTCCCCAGCCTGTTCAACTGACCATCAAACGCCTTGACCTGATTCATCCCCAGATTTCGGGCAATAAGTTTTTTAAACTCAAATACAACCTCTTGGCAGCACAACAGCAAGGTTTTTCTCAAGTCCTCACTTTTGGCGGTGCATTTTCCAATCATATTGCAGCAACGGCTTATGCAGCTCAACGCTTTGGCTTTCAAAGTATTGGCATCATTCGTGGTCAAGAACTTGCGACCCAAGACTTAAATCCTACTCTACAAACAGCGCAAGATTTTGGCATGCAACTGCATTTTGTCAGCCGAGCCGAATATCGTCTGCGCCATGAAGTGGAATATTTACAACAACTTCAACAACAATATCCTCAAGCCTTTATTATTCCAGAGGGTGGAAGCAATTCCCTTGCCATTCAAGGGACACAGGAAATCCTCTCCCCTGATGATTTAGAAAATTATGACGTAATTTGTTGTGCTGTGGGTACTGGTGGAACTCTTGCAGGCATCATTGAAAGCAGTTCAGATCACCAGCACATTTTAGGCTTTTCAGCCTTGAAAGGTGATTTTCTCAAACAGGACATTCAACAATGGACTGATAAAAGCAATTGGTCTTTAACCGATGCCTATTGTGGTGGCGGCTATGCCAAAACTACACCTGAATTATTGAAATTTATTCAAAATTTTGAGCAAAAATATCAAATTCCACTCGAACACATTTATACAGGTAAAATGATAATGGGACTTCTTGATTTAATCCAGCACAATCATTTCCCTGCCCACACTCGAATCCTGGCCATTCATACAGGTGGGTTGCAAGGAAAGCTTAAAGCATATTAAAACCCCCACAAATCTTTTATAATTGCTCGCTTTTCGTCTACCGAGTAATCCTCATGGTTCATCAAGTTGATGTTGTTGTTTTAGGTGCAGGTGCATCAGGCTTGATGTTGGCTGCTGAAGCAGGCAAACGTGGGCGTTCGGTTGTTGTACTGGAAAAGGCCAATAAGGTCGGTAAAAAAATTCTGATGTCAGGGGGAGGTAAATGCAACTTTACCAATCTGGATGTTGAGCCCTCCAACTATATCTCCGAAAATCCACACTTTGTTATTTCAGCGCTCACTCGTTACACCAACTGGGATTTTATTGGTTTGGTCTGCGAATATGGCATTGAATACGAAGAACGCAAACATGGACAATTGTTTACCCTGAATGGGGCCAAAGAAATTCTGGAACTGTTACTTTCAGAGTGTGACAAGGCCAAACGGGTTAAAATTCAAACCCACTGTGAAATTCAGTCTGTCAAGGTGAAAGAAAATTCAGGTTTTATCATTGAAACCAATCAAGGTACTTATCACTGTGAATCTCTCGTTGTGGCGACTGGTGGCTTATCTATTCCAACACTAGGAGGCTCTGGTTTTGGATATGAACTTGCTCAACAGTTTGGACACCATGTTTTTCCTACCCGTGCGGGTCTAGTCCCCTTCACCTTTTCGGACCATTTTAAAGAAGTCACAACACGCTTAAGTGGTAATGCTTTAGATGCAACACTGATGAATGATCGCCATCAATTTACTGAAGCTTTGTTGTTTACTCATCGAGGCTTAAGTGGACCAAGTTCATTACAGCTCTCAAATTATTGGCATGTGGGTGAAAGCTTTAAAATTGATTTTTTCCCGAGCCAAGATTTAGTTCAATTCTTCAAGGAAAAGAAAAAGTCGCAACCCAAAGTTCTGCTCAGAACTTTGCTCAGTGAATTCACGGCGAAAAGTATCGTGCTTGAGCTACAACAACTAATTTGGGCGGAACAAAGTGAAAATGCGATTGGCAATTTTAGCGATTTACAACTAGAGCAAATTGCTGATCAATTGCACGCCTTTTCTGTTAAACCATCTGGAACTGAAGGATATCGTACTGCTGAAGTCACATTAGGTGGCGTAGACACCAGCGAAGTTTCTTCAAAAACCATGGAAAGTAAAAAGCAGAAAGGCTTATATTTTATCGGTGAAGTACTCGATGTAACAGGTCATTTGGGAGGTTATAACTTCCAATGGGCATGGTCTTCGGCGCAAGCAGCGGCTCAATTTGTTTAGTTCACTTAACTCATTAAGCCGATTGCTAAATAACACTAAGCATGATGATCTGAAGAGTTAGCAGCTTCTGTAGAAGATACTTTTTGAGTATTTTTAATTGGTTTTTCTTTAGCCGTATTTGATTTCGCAACAACAAATTTGTACGCACTCGCCAAAAAACCTACAGTAATACCTGCAATAATAATGGGTGCGAATACGCGATTTGGCCTCTTCATTTCACTCTCCTCTATAGAATTTTTATTTAGAGACTATTGATACTTTATCTATAAATGAATTGCTTTTCAGGTCAAGTTTTTGATTAATCCTATTAAACTACAGTCATATGTACCCTAAAATTCAGTTTTAGGTCTCGTTTTTCTAAAATATGCCCTAATCACGATATAGATAAAAACTCAATAATGCTTATACAAACAAAACGACCACCCTGCTTAGAGTGGTCGAATTGGTTCAAAAAATCAAAGATTATTTTTACTATTCATCTGAATAAGGTGGGGTCGGTGGTGTTATTGGTGGTACCGAATGACTTGGTGTGATTTCTTTATCTAACGGATTTGGCTGTTTCGCTTCATTCTCTGCCTTATCTAATAAACCTGTCAATAAGCGTTCTGCAGGTTGACGACCACCTAAACCAAATGCCAAGGCAAAAGCAACTGCAACTGAACCAAGCGTCAAACCAAAAGCCAAATTCACAATGGAATCCGCAATACCCATAGCTTTTAGACCCATCGCAATCACTAAGCCCATAATTAAAATACGAACTAGGTTTGCTAACCAACGTGAACTATTGTATTCACCGCGTTGTACCACATTAGCCACGACATTGGCGAGCCAGAATCCAATCACCAAAATGACTGCACCCAATAAAATACTTGCACCAAACTGAATAAACATCGCAATCAGCACACTTACTTGCTCTAAGCCAAGACGGTTCGCAGCTTCAGAGATTGCAAACAACATGGTAAAAAATACAATCAAATAACCGATCAGATCAGAAACACGTGTTTGTCCAAGGAATCGTTGCAAATCAAGCTTCATTGGAATTTCATCAATTCCCGCCCCTGAAATAAGTTCAGCGACTAAACGTCCAACAAAACGAGAAACAATATAAGCAACGATTAGAATTAAACCAGCTGCAATAATTTGTGGAATTGCATACATAATTTCATTCAACATCGCTGTTGCGGGTTGAGAAATCGCTTGGATTCCTAAAGCTTCAAATGCCACAATCAACGCTGTGATGACAATAATTGCAAACACAAATGAGCCTAAAAATTTCGATATATTTGAGTTTTTAAATAATCCTACTTTTTCAGCTTGCGTTTGTAATCCCAAGCTATTACCTAATCCCTCGACAATACCGCGCACAATCTTGGCGAGAATATAACCTACAAAAAGGATCACACCCGCAATAAACAAATTAGGCAGATAAGCAATCGCTTCGTTTACCATGTTTTGTACAGGAATCAGCAGTCCTGTTAAACCTAAAATAGACAGCACAATTGGTAGAAATAGTAATAAAACCAACCAGTAAAAAATTTCTGCGATATTACTACTTAAAGCGTTAACACCAACTTCACTGCTTAGCTTCTCATCTAATTCTGTTCTAGATAATACATTGGTCAATCCAGCACGTACCAAACGCGCCACAATCCAACCAATAAATCCTACTGCAACGGCTGCAAATAAGTTTGGTATATAAGCAAGTACTCGTCCTACCATATTGCTAAACGGGTCACTTACACCACTAATATTTAAAACATTGAGTGAGCCAACCACAGCGAGAATCATAACAAACCAAAACACCAATTTAGAAACCAAGTTTTCAATATTGGGCGTACGACCAGTTACCGAAGATAACTTGTGATTGGTACCAACCTTTTGCAATAGCCGCTTTACACCTGCGGCAGTGATTAAGGCAATAATCCAACCCACCAGTAAGATCAAAATTGCTGCAAAAATTGGATGAAATTGATCCCAGTAATACATGGCATCAAATCCCCCTCGATGCGAGGGATCATTAAAAAATTCATTCATGCGAGTTATCCTTATCTTGTATTTTTAAATCTTGATATAAATCACCCATCACTGTTTTATGTTGAAACACACAAACTATGAATGTTTATCACCTTAGTTTTTGTCGATTTTTGAATCAATCGACAGCATCACTAATACAACAAAAAGCACTCATAATTTTGCAAAAAGCCCATTAGTTCACACTAATGAGCTTTTAGATAAATTGTTTTGGTCAAAGCCACTAAGCATTCACAAGTACAGACTGCAGATTTGATATCATCACTTGAGCAGTTGGATTCGCTGAATGATCCGCGACCATATAAACAAGAAGTGCAATTAGGAAAACCCCCACAATGATCAACATATAAACGGGTAGTTTCCTTTTCTTTGCAATTTCCTCTCGACTCGCCACATGAGGTTGTGGCTTACTAAAATCATGCATCATAGCAGCCCTCATCCTTTTATTTGTTAGGCTTTTATCTTAGCAATACTCAATGTTGCATTGTGTGAAAAAGCTTCGGACTATCGTTGCTGTGTTTGCAGAACTCTACTTTTTTTTATTTATTTTTTGTTTAAAATATAGTCGGTTTTAGAATACGCTAAAAATAAGCTATACTAGTCGGCTTCGTTTCTCATATGTTTTGCTTTATGTCCTATAGTCAACAAAGTGTTTCTCTTGATTTAGACACGGATGTTACTCATCAATGTTTTTTACATCACACACGTGATGAACATTTAATAGGAATTATTGAGTTTAATAAGCCAAGCTATATCTTAAAGTGGGGAGATTTAGAATACTTCCGTCGTCGCACTGAAGAATTCTCCGTCATGCCTTTACCTGATTGTATAAATGCAATGATTATCGATATTCGAAATGTACAACCTTTTTTAGACAATGAAGTGCCTATTTTACCTTGGCGCCTACTCGAAGAAGATTGCCCTGTTCGCCTTGTTGTTCCTCAAGACCGTTTAGAACATTATATCGGTATTTTTGAACCGACATGGCTAAACACTGATGTCGATACTGCCATTCAAGAAATCCGTGAATTTATGGATATGTTTGTACATTAAGACATATCCATATCATACGACTACCAATAATTCTCTACTGCAATATTACCTTCACCACGACGATTCATGGTTAAACCTCGTTGTTTAAGTGCCTCTTTTGTATCCTCAACCATCTGAGGATTACCACACAACATCACATGACTACTGGCAGGGTTCAAAGCTAATCCTGCTGCTTTCTCTAATTCACCATTACCAATTAAAATTGGGAGTCGATCATGTAATGCGGCTTTAGGATCACGGGTAACAATTGGAATGAATTTAAATCCAGAATGCCCTTCACCAAATGATGCTGCGATTTCTTCAATACGTTCCACATAAGCCAACTCAGACTCTGTGCGAACGCTATAAACTAGATGAATATGTTTATATTTATTCCAAGTTTCAAAGTCTTGTAACATGCATAGAAATGGTGCAAGTCCAGTACCAGTCCCCAATAGCCAAAGATCTTGCGGTAAAGGTTGTTGATACCTTGCCAAAGTCAAATAACCATAAGATATTTTATCTAAATAAAGTTCATCACCAACTTTAAGGTGTTGCAAATTTGACGTAAACGCACCATCAGGTACAACGATAGAAAAGAATTCCAGATTTTCATCAAAAGGTGAAGAAACGACTGAATATGCACGAACCACCAATTCACCATTTACCATCAACCCAATACGAGCAAATTGACCTGCTGTAAATTTAAAATGGGCGGGTCTCGTCATCGTGAAACTAAAAAGATTGTGAGCCCAACGATGTACAGATAAAACCTTTTCTACGGTAAATTTTTCAATTGACATGATTTGAACGTGGCACGAAACAGTATGCTCATGTTAGCATGATCGAATAATTGATGGATACTCAAAACATTAAGGCTATTTAACATGCGCATGACCTTACGCCAATTGGCTGTTTTCGTGGCGGTTGCACAAGAAGGAACGGTAACCAAAGCGAGTGATGCTGTCAGACTGACACAAAGTGCAGCAAGTATGGCTTTAGCTGATTTAGAAGATGGCTTAGGTGCGCCTTTATTTGACCGTTTAGGCAAGCGTTTACAACTGAATGATTTGGGGCGTTTTTTATTACCTCAAGCCTTAGAAATTTTGGGTCGCTGCGAATCCTTTGAACAAGCTGCTAAAGGTGAACTGCAAAGCATTGATTTACGTTTAGGTGCAACCTTAACGATCAGTGATTATTTAATGCCTGATCTGATGGCTGAATTTTTACAGCATCATCCTCAAGCCCATCTTCAATTACAAGTCGGCAATACTCGCCAAATGATTGAAGCAGTGAATCAATTTCAGCTTGATTTAGCCTTGATCGAAGGTTCTTGTCATTTGCCTCAATTGCAATGTATCCATTGGCGAGATGATGAGCTTGCAGTTTGCTGTGCGCCTGATCATCCTCTAGCAAAGTTAGATCGCCCAATTACACCAGCAGATTTCCATGATGTTGAATGGATTTTACGTGAAGAAGGCTCAGGCACACGTGAAGTTTTTGACAATGCGATTTTACAAGATCTACCAGATGCCAATATCCGTTTAACCCTCGGTCATAACGAAGCAATCTTAAAAATTGTTGCTGGTGGTTTGGGCATGTCTTGTGTTTCAAGACTCGCGATTGAACCGCTGGAGGAGAAAGGTCAATTGGTTATTCTTAATACACCTTATTGGCAATTAACTCGCCCATTGTACATGTTAGTGCATCGTCAAAAATACCAAGGTCCTGGACTCAAAGCCTTTTTACATTTTTGTGAAGATCAGGTTTAAACCTGATCTTTTTTTACCAACGTGAATCATTTTCACATGGCTCACCATCATGATCACTATCCATTTTTGTATCTGGACAATTTCTTACAAACCAACGTGCCTCTTCAAGTGATCGCATTTGAGAACAATGTTTTCTACCATCACATTGAAAATGATTAGGGTTGCTATTTACTGCTTGAGTATTTGCTATTTCTAAGGTTTCCTGTATTACAGGTTGATTTGTCAATTCATTACGATGCAAAGAGTCTTGAATAAAACCATACACAAAATAGCCGATTATGCAAAAAATAATGACTGTAATGATTGTCCCAAAAAAACCACCTGATTCATTCTTTCGTTTAGTTTTTCTTCTTGAATGAGATACGATACGTTTGGGTGTTGTGTTATATGAATTTCGTGATGAGGAATTTACTCGTTCCGACGTTGTATGTTGCGAGTTTTGTAAACCCTCTAAAGCACGCTGACAACTTTTTAAAAAGTCATTTTGATTGGTCAATTGGAAATTTTCATGTACCACTTTATTACGCATAGTGGCTATCCAACGTATATTCTTCACTAGCCCAACTTCAAGCTGATATTCAATGCTAGTTAATTTTTCATGCAAACCACGCCCATTAGCTCCAAATTTTTGCTCCAGCAATGCTTCCAAAGCCTTACTTTGAGTAACTACAATATCAATATCACTTTGCATAATGGCACCCCCATTCTTTATTATATTTTTTAATTATTCCAGTTTTTAGCATCAGATTACCCCAAAAAATTCAACACGTAATATATCAAATTTGACATCATCACAAAAAATAATGCTGTCCTGTTAGACTGCGATAAAGTAAAAGCAAGTATTTTTATTTGCTGATGAGCGATTCATCATGCATTCTCCTAACGTCGAAAGTTTGATAACAATTCTGATGTAATCGATTGATTATGAGCCAATATTTTATTTTTTTTAGTTTTTGCAGGATTCGGATCTACTCGTTCAATTTGTACTGCTTTAAATTTTCCATTATTTTCTAGGGCTACAAATTTTACTTTTTCATTTCGTTTCGGCTCACCTTCCGATGCAGGAAAATCTGAAATATGAAAAAAGATCTCGCCTTCAGCAGTTGCAATAAAACCAAACCCTTTGTCTGGATTATATTGTTTGACTTTTCCCTGATAAAATTCTTTTTTCATGACATTCACCTAATTTTGCAAGTACTGTATTTCAGTATATAAAAAAAGAGACTTTAAATCCTCCCCTGAAAACAGTACGGTTGGATTAAGTCTCTGTTTTAAGCATATTTTCAAAAATTAATCTTTTTGAACACTACCAAAAATCTTATCACCCGCATCACCAAGACCTGGAACGATATAGCCATCCTCATTCAAACCTTGGTCAATCGATGCCGTATAGATACGTACGTCAGGGTGCGCAGCTTCTACTTTTGCAACACCTTCAGGTGCAGCAACCAAAACCATAACACGAATATCTTTACAACCACTTGCTTTAAGGACATCAATTGCCGCAATAAGTGAATTACCCGTTGCCAGCATTGGATCAATAATCATCGCTAAGCGATTCGCAACATCAGGTACTAATTTTTTATAGTAAGTACGAACCTCTAAAGTCGCCTCATCACGCTCTAAACCCAATACACTCACTTTGGCACTTGGGATCAAGCTCAGTACGCCTTCAAGCATACCAATTCCAGCACGCAAGATAGGAACAATGGTAATTTTCTTGCCTGCGATACGTTGAGTCGAAACTTTACCTGCCCAACCATCAATTTCATGATCCACAACAGGTAGATCCTTAGTCGCTTCATAAGTAAGTAGCATCGTGACTTCTTGCGCCAATTCACGGAAGTTCTTTGTGCTAATGTCTGAACGGCGTAATAAACCAAGTTTATGACGAATAAGCGGATGGCGAATTTCTTGAATCGACACGAGTAAGTACCTAACTAATATTAATCTTTGAGTATTATAGAGTGTTTTTTTACTCTTCATTAAAAAAAGCCCCCAAATTTTGGAGGCTTTTTTGTACAAATCAGATTATCGGATGCTTACTGTTGCTGAGATAACATGAAATGTAATGGAGAAAGAATTTCTGACTTCAATGCCAAATTGATCATTGGATCTGGGTAGATACCAAGTAATAATACAAGCAATGCTGCACCAAGTACCATGATACCACCAACTTTAGTTCCCCAATGTGCATCTGCATCAATACGTGGTACATCAGGTGGAGTCATATACATCACCACCATGACACGTAAGTAGTAATATAAGCCTATACCACTTCCGACAACGACCATTGCAGCCAAGAACCAATGTTGAGTTGTTACAGCAGCCATTATCACAAGGAATTTACCAATAAAACCTGCAGTTAATGGAATCCCTGCTAATGACAACATCATCACGGTTAATGTTGCAGTCAAGATCGGACGACGCCAGAACAAACCACGGTAGTCTGCAAGACTTTGTGCTTCATCAACGTTGTTATATGGACTAGACATTAACGCAACTGCACCAAATGCACCGATTGTGGTGAGTACATAAGTAATCACGTAAACCGTTACACTGCCTAAACTTGCATAAGTCATACTAATCAAAGCAATCAACAAGTAACCAAAGTGTGCAATTGATGAATAACCAAGGATGCGTTTTAAGTTAACTTGACGTACTGCAAGTAAGTTACCGACCAAAATTGATAACACAGCAATGACTGTCAAAACAGTCACTATTGATTCAACTAAGATTGCACCAGAACTTAATAAGTAACGTACAAATAAACCAATCGTTGCAACTTTGGCAGCTGTAGCTAAGAATGTCGCCATAGGTGCTGGTGCACCTGCATACACATCAGGCGTCCATTTATGGAATGGTGCAAGTGAAAGCTTAAATGCAACAGCAAAGATAATGAGACCTAAACCTAATAGCACCATTGGTTGCTTGATCGCAGTCATCAAAGCTTCAACAGAATCATAGAATGACAATGAACCTGTATACGCATAGATATATGCCATACCCATCAACAACATCGCAGATGCAGTTGCTGAAAGTACAAGATACTTAATTCCCGCTTCTAAAGATTGGCTACGTTGATGCGTGTAAGCCAACATACCGTACACAGGAATTGACATTAATTCTAAGCTGATAAAGAACGAAGCATAATGAGAGCTAGCAACCATCAACATCGCACCTGCTACAGAACAAAGTAACAAGATATAAAGTTCTTCACGATTATCTTTATACGTTTCAATGTAGGCATGTGAAAGCGTGCTACAAGCCAAAGCAGCAATCAAAATCAGGAATTGGTAGAGCATGGTAAATGGATCAACCATAAACATGCCCATCACGTTCGCAGGAACAAAGTGTCCACTAAACATGGTGTATGCAATAAAAATTGCAGAAAGGTTTAAACCGACCACCGTCGTTGTTGCAATCAGATTATGATTACGTTTAATCGCAATCAATAACATCACAACAACAGAGGTCAATGCCACAATCATCACTGGGACAAGCGGCATAAGCTCAGAAAAAGAAAGAGTGAAGTTCATGGTTTATCGCATCTCCACTTGTTCAAGTTGAGTTGCAGTCTGTTGAACAGTTTCAACAACTTCTTGTACTGGCATATAACTATTGACTAACCACTGCATGCTTGAATGTGACATATCCAAGAATGTCTGTGGGTAAAGTCCTAACCAAAGTAAACCAATCACACAGATCATCAAAATGCTCACTTCACGTACTGATAAATCTTTCAGTGGACTCGGATAGTGTTGCTTTTGTTCAGCATTTGGTTCGCCAAAAAGTGCTTTGTGAATCAGAATCAGACCGTAAAGACCTGCAAATACTAAACTTACTGCAGCAATGATTGTGAATGCAGGATAAGCTTTGAATGAACCCATAAGAATTAAGAATTCACCAATAAAGTTACCTAGACCAGGTACACCGACAAGTGCTGCAACAAAGAACATCAAGAAGAATGGTAAATATTGCAGTTGACCACGAAGACCACCCATTAAGCGTAGATCACGTGTGTGTAAACGCTCATACACTTGACCCGACATAATGAACAATGCAGCAGATGACAAACCATGTGCCAACATCATGATCATCAGACCTTGGAAAGTCAGAATATTACCTGCATAGATTGCAAGTAAAATGAAACCCATGTGTGAAATAGACGTATACGCAAGCAGACGTTTCATGTCTGTTTGTTGGTACGCTAAGAATGCACCGTAGAAAATACCAATCAGACCCAAAATGATTGCAATATCAGCAAACTGAGCTGAAGCTGCTGGGAAGAATGGAATTACGAAACGAAGTAGACCGTACGCTGCTGTCTTAATCAAAATACCAGCCAAGTCCACAGAACCCGCTGTTGGTGCTTGTGCATGCGCATCAGGTAACCAACCGTGTAATGGGAATACAGGTAATTTAACTGCAAAACCAACAAAGAAACACAACATAAATGCATATGCAACTTCTGGTGGTAAGTGGTTTGCAACAGCCAATAAGTAGCTGTAATCAAAACCAATCATACCTGTCATCATATATCCATAGACCACTAAGCCTAAGATACCGATTAACATGATCAAACCAGCAATTTGTGTGTATAAGAAGAACTTGGTTGCAGCATAAACACGTGAACGACCATTCGAGCCTTTATGACCCCATAACGCAATCAAGAAATAGATTGGTACAAGCATCATCTCCCAGAAGAAGAAGAACAAGAATAAGTCAATTGCAAGGAATACACCGATAACCCCACCTAAACTCCAAAGGAGGTTTAAGTGGAAGAAACCAACATTCTTTTGAATTTCACCCCATGAACAACCAACAGCAAGTACACCAAGTAATGCTGTAAGTAAAACCATGAGTAGAGATAAACCATCCACAGCCAAGTGAATGCTAATACCCAAAGACTGAATCCACGGGAGATGGAATTCAGCTGCCCACGTTGGGACTTTACCGCCCAACTCGTAGCTATATGTACCAGTTTGCCATAGTGCAATACCCAAACCAAAGGTAATGAGCATACCAATCAAGGCAATCCAGCGTGGCAAATGTTGGTCAAATTTATCAACCAACCAACAAATAAAACCAGCAATGAAAGGAACTAAAATCAGTGCGGGTAAAATTAAATTGTTTTCCATTTTATTTCCCCACAACCTGAATCACGATCAAGATCATCAATAACACCACTACACCGAGTGACATGCTTGATGCGTATTCACGCAATGAACCTGTTTGACGCGAACTTGTAAAGCTATTACCACCTTTCACAAGTGCAGGTAGCACTAACCATAAACCATCAATTGGATCACGACCTAAGATTTTCGCAATCAATAAATATGGTTTTACAAAAACGATGTCATACAAAGCATCAAAACCAAATGCGGTACGGCAAATGTGCGCTAAACCAGAACCCAAAGACGTTTGAGCAAATGATTTAACCGCACCATACGCAAAGGCAAATAAGAAAATACCAACAACCAAACCAACAAGGGCAACACCACTTGCTAAATGTTCTGCATGTGCAACGGCTTCTTCTAAAGCTTCAGGAACAACAAAGCTTGGAATACTTGCAGCGGTCAATAATTTTGCAACAGGTGCTTGTAAGAAATAACCAATACCTGTTGATAAGGTCGCAAGAATTGCAAGCGGTGCCCAGTAAGTCACGCCATGAATGGCATGTGCATGGGTTTTTTCTTCGCCAAAGAATACCACCCAGATTAAACGGAAGGTATAGATAGACGTTAAGAATGCGCCAGCAACACCGACCCAATACAACGTGTTATAAAGTGGAAGGTTTGCAATCGTAGACTGTGCATATACTGCACCTAAAATCGCATCTTTAGAGAAGAAGCCAACTGTTACGATTGGAAGTGCAGCTAATGCGCCACCACCGATGACAAAACACCAGAATACGAATGGAATCTTTTTACGTAATCCACCCATTTTGAAAATGTTTTGTTCGTGATGACATGCAAGAATTACGGCACCCGAAGAAAGGAACAATAACGCTTTGAAGAATGCGTGAGCAAGCATATGGAATAAACCAGCTTGATACGCCTCAGCACCCACCGCCATAAACATATAACCGAGCTGACTCATAGTTGAGTAAGCCAAGATACGTTTGATATCGGTTTGAACCAATGCAGCAAAACCAGCTACAAGTAAGGTTACTGCACCTGTAATCGAGATGAACTGCATTACTTCTGGTGCCATTTCCATCACAGAGAACATACGGCAGCATAAGTACACACCCGCTGTCACCATCGTTGCAGCGTGGATCAATGCAGATACTGGTGTAGGACCAGCCATCGCATCAGCTAACCAAGTTTGTAATGGAATTTGCGCTGATTTACCTGCTGCACCTAAGAACAACATCAATGCTGTCCAAATCGACAATGATGAGCTTTGCGTCATCACAGTCGCTGCATGCTCAACAATGTACTGTGTATTCAACGTACCAAACTGTTGATAGAGCAAGAACAATGCGATGAGTAAGAAAACATCACCCACACGTGTTACGGTGAATGCCTTGATTGCTGCCCAACCATTTGCAGGGTTTGAGTAGTAGAAACCAATCAAGAGGTATGAACACAGACCTACGCCTTCCCAACCTAAGAACAATAACGCCAAGTTATCGCCGAGTACCAACAACAACATGCTGGCAACGAACAGGTTGAAATAAGAGAAGAAACGTGCGTAATCTTCTTCACCACGCATATACCATGATGCAAAGATGTGAATCAGGAAACCAACACCTGTGATCATACCAGTCATCAATAATGACAAACCATCGAGGTGCAAGCTGATGCCTGGCTCAAAACCGCCAACACTGAACCACGTCCATAAGTGTTGAACAAAAACAGTTTGGCCACTGCTGGTAAATGCAAGGCCAGCGATTAAAGCAAATAAGGCAGATAAACCAACTGAACCGACACCAATAATGGCAGCGACATTTTCAGACAGTTTGTTACGCCCTGCCGCTAACAGGATAAAACCAATGAGCGGGAATAAAACGGTTAAATATAATGTACTCATCCGCGCATCTCACTAGCAGCATCCACATCCAAGTGATGGAAGCGATGATAAAACTGAAGGACGATCGCAAGACCAATACACGCCTCTGCCGCAGCAAGCGTTAGGATCAAAATGAACATCACTTGTCCATCTGGTTGAGCCCAAACACTACCTGCCAAAACAAATGCCAATGCAGCAGCATTCATCATCACTTCAAGGCTCATTAGCATAAATAATAGGTTGCGTCGCACCATTACACCGTAAAAACCGAGTGCAAAAAGGATGGTTGCAACAATCAAACCATGTTCTAAAGGGATGTGTCCCATTATTCTTTATCCTCTTCTGCACTTGGTTCACGTTTGCCAAGGTGATATGCAGCAACTAAGGCTGCAAGCAATAACATCGCGGCAACTTCTACCAATAATAGATAGTGAGTAAATAATGCTTGACCGACTGCTTTAGGACCTACAATTTCTGTACCTAATGGTGCAGAAATTGTGGTGTATTCTCCACCCAACATCCAAACCAAAACCAAGCCCAATAAGAAACTCATTAATGCAGGATATGCCCATGCATCAGAAGTTAACCATTTACGTTCTTGTTCAACCGTATCTTGTCCAAGGTTCAACATCATGACCACGAAGACGAACAACACCATGATTGCACCCGCATAAACAATAATCTCAAGTGCACCAGCAAAAGGCGCACCCACGATCATGAAAATACCAGCAACAGCAAGTAAAGAAACGATTAAACTTAAAAGAGCATGTACGGGATTCGTATTTGTCACAACACGTATTGTCGATACGATGGCCACAAGTGCCATCAAATAAAATGGCCACATCATGGTAATAAGCTCCGTACATCAACTGGTGCACTTTCTTTTTGTGCCTGACCTTTTTCCTTACCATTTACTGCCATACCAGTGACACGGTAGAAGTTATAGTCAGGATATTTGCCTGGGCCAGAAATCAATAAGTTTTCTTTTTCATAAACCAAGTCTTGGCGTACATATTCAGCAAGTTCAAAATCTGGAGTCATCTGAATTGCAGTTGTAGGACAAGCTTCTTCACACATACCGCAGAAAATGCAGCGTGAAAAGTTGATACGGAAAAATTCTGGATACCAACGTCCATCTTCTTTTTCCGCTTTTTGTAATGAAATACAGCCAACAGGACATGCAACCGCACACAGGTTACATGCCACACAACGCTCTTCCCCATCTGGATCACGCGTCAAGATGATACGACCACGAAAGCGTGGAGGCACAATTTGTTCAGCTGGTACTTCTGGATATAAAATCGTGTCACGTTTACGTGTTACATGGCTAAACACCATCCACAACGAACGGACAATCGATCCAAATCCAGCTAGAATTTTATACATTTTGTACTCCTTGCTGTCCTAGGCCTGATTCATCAGAATCACAGCACCAGTCACTAACAAGTTGACCAACGCCAATGGCAAACAAACTTTCCAACCAAAATTCATTACTTGGTCATAACGTGGACGCATCAAAGAACCACGCGCTAATACAAACATCATTACAAAGAATGCTGTTTTAATCACGAACCAAAAAACTGGTGGAACAAATGGAATTTCTAAATTAAATGGTGCAAGCCATCCGCCGAAGAATAACGTTACGATCAGTGCAGAGATTAAAACCACGTTCACATATTCCGCAACGAAGAACATCCCCCACTTCATCCCACCATATTCAACGTGATAACCTTCCGCCAATTCTTGCTCAGCTTCTGGTTGATCAAATGGATGACGATGCGTCACTGCAACACCAGCAATAACAAAGATAATGAAACCAATGAATTGTGGAATAACAAACCAAACATCACGTTGAGCTTCAACGATTTCACGTAGGTTGAATGAGCCTGCAATCGCAACCACACCCATCAATGAAATACCCAAGAACACTTCATAAGAAATAGTTTGAGCAGCAGAACGAAGACCACCGAGTAACGAGTATTTGTTGTTAGACGCCCAACCACCAAATAGCACTGCATAAACTGCGATACCCGCCATTGCCATAAAGAACAATAGACCGATACTCATATCCGCAACGCCCAGTGTAGGACTTACTGGGATGACCATAAACGAAAGTACCGCAGTTGCCATCGCAACTGCTGGTGCTAAACGAAAAGTCAGCTTGTCGGCAAACTTTGGTGTCCAGTCTTCTTTGAACATGATCTTGAGCATGTCGGCAACGATCTGGAACATACCACCCGGACCAACACGGTTTGGACCATAACGGTCTTGCCATAACGCCAAGAGACGACGCTCAATAAATGACATTAACGCAGCAACCAAAACCACCACCAACAGGATCACAACTGCTTGAATCACTGAATAAGCGATTGGCCAGTTCTCAGCCCAAAGTGGCGTTTGACGTATAATTTCTTGATTCATGAATTACACTCCTACTGCCACAGACACAGGCTCTGCCAATGAAACGGTTGGTGCTAGACCAATTGGATAACCAATATAGCCTGTTGGTAAATATTCGATGACCTGTACAGGTAAGCTGATGCTCGTTTCGCCTGCTTTCACGGTAATACGTTGACCATCTTGAACATTTAAGCGCGTCGCATCTTGTTCACCCACGGCAAACATCGCTTCAGGAATACGTGATTCCATTGCTGGTGTTTTAATGGTGAATTCACCAGAACCAAAGATATGGTGCATTGGCACAAGACGGAAACTTTCAGGGTTCACTACAACAGCAGTTGGTGCCACATAGCTACGTGCAGGACGTTTAGCTAAACGATCAAATAGACGCACACCTGAATCACCGCCTTTTAAGTGACCACCCACTTCATCTTGGTATTTATTCCAAGCTTGTGGTGAGTTCCAACCGGCAGCCCATGCGAAAGGTACTAAAGATGATGCTGTCTGATTACCCACATAACCTTCCATAGAGAATGTTAATGCTGAATCTGGGTCGGTTGGTTGTTTTGGCTCGTGAATCGATAACGGCGCACGCATTGCAGTACGACCTGAGTAACGACGTGGCTCACGTGCAATTTTCAAACCATGAACACGATAACCTGCATCTGGTGCCACATCTTGAATGGCTTCAAGCACAGGAACATTCTTCACGATGTCATCAATCACATCATCAAGCAGTGTCCAATCTACAGCTTTGCCTTTGAGACCAGTCTCAACGGCATGTAACCAACGCCATGATTCTTTGATCGCATATTCAGGCTTGTAGTAGCTTGGGTCATACACTTGATAGAAACGTTGTGCACGGCCTTCTTGACTCACTACAGTGCCATCACCTTCAGCAAAACTTGCTGCTGAAAGAACGATGTCTGCAAGTTTCACGGTCTCAGTTTCGCTGTGATCCAATACGATCACAGTTTCAGCTTTATCAAGTGCAGCTTTTACTTGAGCGACTGGCAAACGACGAGTTAGGTCATTTTCAACCACAACTATGGCATCATAGTCTTGTGCAAAAGCTTGTTCTAAACTTAAACCACCGAATAATGCTAAGCCCATTGAGTTCACTTCAGGAACAGTCAACGACAGCCCTGCATTTTCGCCGAGATTTAAAGCGACTTGAGCCGCAGCTTCCATGATCGCAGGATCTTGTAAACTCGTACCAGAAATGATCAAAGGCTTTTTCGCTGCTTTCAAGGTATCTGCAATAGTCTGTGCAAATGCTTTTGCATCATCAGCCAAACCAGAAAGCGCTTCGCCTTTAACAGCAGCCGCAACCGCGAAACCTAAACGTGCGATGTCATTTGGTGATGCAACTACTTCACCCGTTGCCACATCCGCTAAACGTGTTTGCGTTGCAGCAAGAATATAGATTGGAGATTTAGCATCTTGACCAATACGTTGTACAGGCTCTGCCAACCAATCGGGTGTACGTGTTTTAGCTGCCATTTCTTTGGCTTTATTTTTCGCTGCTTGGCGAACCGATAAAGCCATACGTGGTGCTGTTTGCGTTAAGTCTTCACCCAAGATTAGAACTGCATCATAGCTCTCAATTTCACGCATGTTCGGGTTATAAATACCCTGTGTTTGCATGATTGAAGCAGCTAACTCAACCAAGTTCTGCTCTTTTTGAGACATACCTGTTGAATAGTTGGCTTGACCAACAAGTTGGCGAAGTGCGTAGTTTGATTCCAAGCTTGCGCGTGGCGAACCAACACCTAATACTTTTTTGCCTTTTAGTTGAGCAATGACTTGATCAAGTGCTTGATCCACACTCACGGTTGTAACAGCGTCACCATTACGGAACTGTGGTTGACGTGGACGATCTGCACGATTCACATAACCTGTACCGAAACGACCTTTATCACACAGGAAGTATTGGTTTACTGAACCATTAAAACGGTTTTCAACACGACGGATTTCGCCATAACGCTCACCCGGTGAGATGTTACAGCCCGAAGAACAGCCATGACATACGCTTGGAGCATACTGCATATCCCATTTACGGTTATAACGTGCTGAATGCGTCTTATCGGTAAATACACCAGTTGGGCAGACTTCAGTCAAGTTACCAGAAAATTCAGACTCTAAAGTTCCTGATTCTGGACGACCGAAATAAACACGTGATGCATTGGCATAGACACCAAAGTCTGTACCACCCGCATAATCTTTGTAATAACGTACACAACGATAGCACGCAATACAGCGGTTCATTTCATGTGCAATAAATGAACCCAACTCTTGGTTATGATGGGTACGCTTCGTGAAGCGATAGCGACGACGGTCATGTTGCGTCATCACCGTCATATCTTGTAAATGACAGTGACCACCTTCTTCACAGACTGGACAGTCGTGTGGGTGGTTGGTCATCAAGAATTCGACGATTGATGCACGAAAATCCGTTGCTTCTTTGTCTTCAATAGAAATAAAGGTATTGTCGGCAGCTGGTGTCATACAAGACATGACTAAGCGCCCACGTGTATCTTCCGCATTATTATATTGCGTAACAGCACATTGACGACAAGAACCAACAGAACCTAAGGATGGGTGCCAACAAAAATACGGGATGTCGATACCAAGGCTGAGACATGCTTGTAGCAAGTTTTCAGAGCCATTGACTTCATACGATTTTCCATCGACATGAATTGTAGCCATAGTCGAATTCCTTAAGCTTGTTCTACGTCAAGAGCAGAAGCATGGGTTTTAACCTTTGCTTCAAACTCATGGCGGAAATATTTTAATGCGCCCATAAGCGGCTCCATCGCACCCGGTGCGTGAGCACAGAAAGTTTTACCGATCCATAATTTACGAGTCAGTTCTTGTAAATGATCGATATCTTCTTTCTTACCTGTACCTGTTTCGAGTGCTTTCAGCGCTTTGACTGCCCAAGGTAAACCATCACGGCACGGTGTACAGAAACCACATGATTCACGTGCAAAGAACTCTTCTAAGTTACGCGTTGCAGAGACCATACATTGGGTTTCATCAACCACCATCAACAAACATGTTCCTAAACGTGAACCTGCTTTCATGATGCTTTCAGCGTCCATTGGCAGGTCAATATGTTCAGCCGCCAAGAAATCTGTTGATGCACCACCTGGCAACCATGCTTTCAAAGTGAGACCATCACGCATACCGCCCGCATGATCTTCAATCACTTCGCGTGCAGTTGTACCAAAAGGAAGTTCCCAAAGTCCTGGGAATTTCACCTTACCTGATGCACCATAAATCTTAGTACCTGGATCTTTAGACTTATGTGCAGAAAGGTTGATATACCACTCTGGCCCACGCAACATGATTGCTGGCAAGTTGTTATAGGTTTCAACGTTATTCACAATCGTTGGACGACCCCAAGCCCCTGCAACTTGCGGGAATGGCGGCTTAGTACGCGGATTGGCACGACGACCTTCAAGCGAGTTAATCAATGCAGTTTCTTCACCACAGATATAACGCCCTGCACCCGTGTGAACATACATCTCAAAGTTCCAGCCCGTACCAAGGATGTTTTCACCCAAGTAACCTTTGGCACGAACTTGCTCTAATGCTTCATTTAAGTATTGAGCTGCTTCGATGTATTCACCACGAATGAAGATATAACCATGCGTTGCTTCAAGGGTATAACCTGCAATCAACATACCTTCGATCAATTGATGTGGAAGTTTTTCCATCAACAAACGGTCTTTGAATGTTCCAGGTTCCATTTCATCAGCATTACAGATCAAATAACGTGGACCACCATCATTTGGCGCCATCAACGACCATTTAATTCCAGCTGGGAAACCTGCACCACCACGACCTTTAACCGTCGCAGCTTTAATCACGTCAAGTACATCTTTTGGTGGCATGCTGAGCGCTTTTTTGAAGCCTGCATAACCGTCTAAAGCTTCATAGTCATCAGCACTACGAACAAATTCCTGTTTACTCAAACGCCAAGTGAGTGGATGAGTTTCTGGATTACCGTCGCCATAAATTGGTTTTGGTTCAGTATTCATACATACTTCTCCAATAACTGTTTAACTGATGACACATCCACTAAACCGTGAGTATCTTCATCAATCATTAACGTTGGACCTTTATCACAGTTGCCTAAACAGCAAATTGGGAGCAAGGTGAAACGACCATCTGCTGTGGTTTGTCCATACTGAATGCCTAACTCTCGCTGAAATGCTTCAGCTAAAGTTTCTGCACCCATCAAGAAACATGCAATTGAGTCACACAATAAAATCACGTGACGACCCACAGGTTGGCGATAAATACGGTTATAGAACGTTGCTACACCTTCTAAATCAGCCACGCTCATACTTAACAATTGTGCAATTGCATTCATTTGAGCATCATCTACCCAGCCATTACGGCGTTGTACACCCTTTAACGCATCAAGTGATGCTGCACGAGGGTACGGATAGTGATCAATGTGATGTTCAATTTCATGGATTTCTTCAGTCGTCAAAATCCCTTCAACATTCACACGAGGTTTTTTATCAGTCAAAATCATCATAATCGTTTGCCCCTAGCGATCCACGTCAGCCATAACCACGTCAATGGTCGCCAAATAAATGATCAAGTCAGAAACTAAACTGCCATTAATCACAGAAGGCATTTGCTGCAAATGCGTGAAGGTCGGTGTACGAATACGCGTACGGTAACTCATGGTTGACTTATCTGAAGTCAAATAATAAGTACTCGCACCTTTCACCACTTCAGTCATAAATGATGACTCACCTGCAGGCATGACAGGACCCCAAGATACGCTCAAGAAGTGCGTAATCAAGGTTTCAATATCTTGTAATGTCTTATCTTTTGGTGGTGGAACAGCCAGTGGATGATCCGCTTTATAAGGACCAGATGGCATGTTGTCCAAGCACTGTTGAATGATTTTTAGTGATTCAGTAATTTCACGGAAATGCACTAAAACACGCGCATATGCATCGCCTTCATACTCAACTGGAACATCAAAGTCGAAGTTCTCATAACCACTGTATGGACGATATTTACGGACATCAAAATCAATACCAGTTGCACGTAAACCAGTACCTGTCACACCCCAAGCTAACGCAGACTTAGCATCGTATTGCGCTACGTTACGCGTACGACCGATAAATACTGAGTTTTTAAGTGCAGCTGTGTAGTACTCGTTCAAACGTTTCGGCATCCACTCTAGCAACTCTTTAACAAGTTTTTGCCAGTTGTTTGGAAGGTCATGCGCCGTACCACCGATACGGAACCATGCTGGATGCATACGGTAGCCCGTAATCGCTTCAACGATGTCATAGACTTTCTGACGGTCTGCGAACATATAGAATACAGGCGTCATACCACCAGCATCCTGAATCGCTGTACCACAGAATAATAAGTGGTTATTGATACGGAACAATTCGTTCAACATCACACGAATCACTTGCGCACGCTCTGGTACTTTAATCCCTGCGAGTTGCTCAACTGCCATTACATATGGCATGTTTTGCGCACAACCACCTAAGTAGTCAACACGATCCGTATAAGGGATGAATGAATGCCAAGTTTGACGTTCAGCCATCTTTTCCACACCACGGTGGTGATAACCGATATCAGGCACACAGTCTTTGACTTCTTCACCGTCCAACTGTAAAACCACACGGAAAGCACCATGTGCAGATGGATGGTTAGGACCTAAGTTGAGGAACATGAAGTCTTCATCAGCGTTACCGCGTTTTAGACCCCAGTCTTCTGGTACGAAACGTAAGTGTTCTTGTTCGAAATCTTGTTTCGCTTGATCTTGCATATATGGCGTATATTCTGTCGCACGCGCAGAATATTCTTTACGCAACGGATGACCTTCCCAATAAGTCGGCAACAAGATACGACGGAGCATTGGATGCCCTTCGAAATTGATCCCGAACATATCGTAAGCTTCACGTTCGTACCAGTTGGCATTTGGCCAAATATTGGTTGCCGTTGGAATGTTTAAATCATTTTCATTCAACGCAACTTTGATACGGATATCACTATTACGCTCAAGCGATAATAGATGATAGAACACTGTGAAGTCAGATGGAGGCAACCCATCACGGTGAACACGTAAACGCTCATCAACCGCAGACAAGTCAAACAGCATCACATAAGGACGTTCCACTTTACGGAGGAACATGAGGACTTCTTGCACGCGTGCGCGCTCAACCCAGACAGTTGGAAACTCTTCACAAGTCGCCTGCACGTAGAAGTTCTCACCAAATTTGGTTTTGAGCTCTTCTACAATTGCAAATGCTGGGCGTGAATCAACCTGAGTCGATTCTGGCATAGCAATGTCAGTTTCAGCCATTGGCTTGGCTTCCTATTTAATACAAATTCTGTCAATTTCCACGATGACCATATCCAATAAGCGATATGTCAAAAACTCATCGTTTAAATTATTTAATTTCATCCATAGAGCGTAGGTTTTTTACCGCAATACGATCAGCATTTTTACGGTCACGTTCTGGCATCATCTTTGGCTTATAAACAGGCTGAAGATCATCACCAATCACCGCTGAAAGTGGACGGCGCTCTAGTTGAATTTGGTCTTGAAGTAACATCAATGCTTGGATCAATGCTTCTGGACGAGGTGGGCAACCTGGGATGTACACATCAACAGGAATAATTTTATCGACACCTTGTACTACAGAATAGATGTCGTACATACCACCAGAGTTCGCACAAGCACCCATAGAGATGACCCATTTAGGCTCAAGCATTTGTTCATACAAACGTTGAATTACAGGTGCCATTTTGACAAAGCAGGTTCCTGCAACAATCATTAAATCTGCTTGACGTGGTGAAGCACGAATAACCTCAGCACCAAAACGAGACAAGTCATGTACACCAGTTAAAGTCGTCGCATATTCAACATAACAGCATGATGTACCGAAGTTAAAAGGCCATAAAGAGTTTTTACGTCCCCAGTTCACTGCGGTATGCAACACATCTTCAAGACGTGTCATCATCACACTTTTATTCACTTCTTCCTCAAGAGGATCAGTTACGATTTGACGATCTTGTAATGGATACTGATCGGCATCTGGATTCGCACGGGTTAAAGTATATTTCATCCCGACTTACTCCTGTTCAAATGATGATGTAGTCGGTGTTTTAGACTTAACACGACCAGAAGACTGTGCTGGAATATGACCAGTAGGATCGACAACAAGCTCTTCAATATTATTGAATCGAGTAATGTCAGCAATATTCATATTCGGTGAACCAATTTTTGTTGTCACACCAGCAGATTTACGACGATCTACAGGTGCCCAATTCAGCGCGCCTACAGAAATTGCATAAACCAAAGCGATCAAAAGATCGACAACAAAAATAACGACCGTGGTAAATCCAAACCAACCTACTTCACGAACTGATGTCGACCATGCGTAGAGGTAAAGAGCTTCCAAGTCAAAGACAACGAAGAAAATTGCAACTAAATAGAATTTGGCTGACAAGCGGATACGAGCACCGCCCGCACCAACTACACCTGATTCAAACTGCTCTTGCTTCGCACGCCCCCATGCTTTACCCCCGAGGAGTAAGGGAACTGTAAGCATAAAAACGCAAAGAAATGTAACGCCGATCACGAAGGCGATAATCGCCCAATCGTATGGAGTAATGGCACTCATGCGGGGATAACTCCTGGCAGGCCTATTTTTAACAAAGAATGTATGTATTGGCCTTCAAATACACCAAACACAAAATTAATCCCGCCAATTGTACCTGATTTCTAATTTCTCATGCTAGTTGAAGCGCTTTAGTCTTTAGGATGATTTTGTTGATTAATTTCCTGATACGACCTAGATCGCTACAAATTCACCCTTAAAAATCGAATTATCAAATCGACTAACCAATGTTAATCATTTTTTTCTTTATTCTTGCGCCAAAAATATCCGCAACTTGTCATCAATGCTCAAAAATATTGCAGCATGAACTAAATCATTGCATTGATACAAATTTGTGCTGAAAATTTAAACAAAATTTATATAATAGCCCGACCTAATTTCCCCCAAAGAAAAGTGTCAGCATAGGGGCTGTTCATGCCTGTGCCGAACAGATTCGCCGACACATGAGCCAAACTCCTATTTCAATTGATCAATAGCAGCATTTTTTCATTCAGCTTAGCATTGGCCTGTGCATTTGCACGCCCGAAAATCACCAGCCGATTGAGCATTTATTCAAGCAGGCGGACAATGCGCTTTACCACGCAAAAAGATAGGGCCGAAATCAGGTTGTCATTTCGACATAATATGTTGCAATTCAGCTACATGCTTTAATTAACTTTATACACTATTTGGCTGAGAGATCGATATTCTAAAAGTAGCAAACAAGGAGAAAAATATGCATTTAGAATATACACATGACTCAGATTATTTCTTTTTTTCACAGCTGCTGATGCGGCACATTGAAAGTTATATTCGAAAACACCCTGATGCTGATAATGCAATTTTCGACCTAAGAGATATCTATGAAGTCTTTAGAGAAGACTTTGCGGCAACAACAACCAATCTTGAAAGTATTCTAAACATTGCTGATAGCTATAAAGTTGAAACATTAAATGGCGATCAACCATTGATTAAAAGTTATAAAATAGACGTAAAAAATAATTCATTACTTCTGGATTTTAATATAGATGCACTGAATGGCTTAAGGTCTGGTCATCCATTAATCGAACCTGATTCATCTATTCATGAATAAGCAATATTTATGCTTCATAAAAAATTAAAGCCAAAGCTTGATGCTTTGGCTTTCTTATATTTTTCATACAAGTTTAAATGAATTAAAACTATTTTTTTATGTTTTGTTTATAACGCTTCGCTGGCCATGTCATGGTAAAACGTGCGCCACCTAAGTTAGGGCTTTGATCTACCATAATATCTCCACCGAACCAATACGCGATACGACTCACGATTGATAAACCCAAACCATACCCACCTGATGAGCGTGTACGACTATCATCCAAACGAGCAAAGGCTTCAAAAATACGTGCGCGCTCTTGCTCTGGAATGCCTGGCCCATCGTCCTCTACACAGACATATGCCTTACCATCAGCACGAACACCACCACTAATTCGAACTTTATGATCGCAATAACGAACGGCATTTCCAACCAAGTTTTGTACCACACGATGCAAATAGCGACGTTCAGCATCTACAGATAATGACAACGGCGGTGCAATTAACTCAATTTCTTTTTGAGTCTTCAGTGCTTCAGTTTCCATTGCAACCTGATCGAGTACTTCGACCAGCACAAGGTCCTCAAAGTCCAAAGATGGTGTACCCTGCTCCAGTTTAGCATAGGTCATGATCTCATCAATCAGGGTATTGAGTGCCTCAATATCCTTATCAATCATCTCCACCTGCTGAATACGGTAACTATAGTCATCTTCTTCTGCTAGCATCTCCATACCAAAGCGGATACGCGCCACAGGCGTTCTGAGTTCATGCGACACTGCGCGCATTAATTCCCGTTGCGCCTCAATCAGGCGCTGGATATGGTCTGACATATTGTTATAACTTGATGCCAAATTTGCCATTTCATCTGTGCCTTCAATCGGAACACGTAATGACAGGTCACCCGATTTCATTTTATTCAGGGCATGACGAACCTGACGAATTTTCCGCTCAAGCGGTAGAATTAAACCGTAAACACCTAGACTTAATAAGAATAAGCTAAATAAGGTAATACCTGCTGAAAGCTGAAAAGGCATCCAATTAAACATTGGAACTGGACCTAAGATAAGAACTTGTGCAGGATGATTTGGCATTGGAGAAACAATTGAAATCGTTGTACCACGTACAGTTGCACTATCCTTATATAACAGAATACTTTGGTCTTGACGTAAACGACCGATTTGCTCTGAATCTAGATTAATATCTTTAATATTGGCAATCGTAATCGGATAGTAAAAATGTTTTTTAATTCTTTCTAAATATTCACGCTCTTGCCCCGGATAAAAAATCAAATAATCCAGTACAAAAATTGGCAATGCCTTCATTTGGCGCTCGCCGAGCTTATCCACTTTGATATAAAGATAATGTTTCGCATCATCTTTCAGACCAATAATGATATAACCCACACCATTATTGGCATCATAACGAACCACCGATTTCTGCTCAGCAATACGCTTTTTCTCAGTACGAGAAAGCTCTACACGTGCTGCATCAACATAGTAGATTGGAAGTTCTAATAAATCGGAAGCATCAGAAATCCAATCTAGCTTTTGTTGTTTTTGAGGCTGTCGAGATACCCCCTCACTGATGACATATGAAATACCATCCGTCAGATATTCACGATATTCTTGCGCGCGTTGATAGTTGATGACCTGTACCAGCAAATAACAAAATGCGGCAACAACAACAACTAAAACCACTAATCCAGCATAAATTCGCAAGAAAATGCTGTTTTTTAGTACTCGACTTACCATAAGGGAAATAAATCCAAGCTAATTTAAAGCAAGATGCAAATTATATCCCGTTAGTTTCTTTAACGAATAAATAACCTTTGCTACGCACAGTTTTGATACGTTTTGGATTTTCTGGATCATCACCAATTTTTGGACGAATACGTGAAATACGCACATCGATCGAACGGTCTTGACCATCGTATTCAATACCACGGAGACGCTCAAAAATATCTTCACGAGATAAGATGCGCCCTGCGTTTGAAGCTAGCAACCACAACAAGTCATATTCAGCGCTCGTAAAATCAACCAGCTCACCGTTTAAAGTCACTGAACGGCCACCGTTATCAATCACGAGATCATCAAACTCGATACGTTGAGCAACTTCGTCTTCAACTGTTTTATCAGTACGACGTAATAAAGCTCGAATACGAGCTAATAAAACACGTGGTTGAACGGGTTTAGCAACATAGTCATCTGCACCCATTTCTAAACCAAGTACCTGATCCATATCTTCTGTACGCGCTGTCAACATCAAGATCGGTTGATGGTAATGTGGACGAACTTCTCGACAAACGGTTAAACCATCTGCACCTGGTAACATCACATCCAAGACAACTAAATCTGGTTGCTCACTGATAATACGGCGAATCGCACGATTACCATCTGTTTCGACCCCAACTTCTAAACCGTTACGAATCAAATACTCTTGTGTTAAGCGAGCTAAACGTTCGTCATCTTCAACGATCAAAATTTTTGGTAACTTTTCTTCTTGGCTCATTTGTATGCCCCTACAATTAGAGTGAATCTATCTATAAAAATCTGACAGATACGTTGGTTTATGTTTTGCAATATACACACGTTTACATTGTAAACAAGTAGGCGTTCACCAAACTGATACACGGCTAAGCACTTTTGTTATATTTTTATTAAAATTATGAATTTTAATATATTTTTTAATTTCATCTGCTTTTTCCGACAGAATGAATTTTTAGTATAGATTTTGTGCCAATGTTAAACAATCTGTTTCTTTCTTCACCCAAAATAATTTAAGTGTTTGTTTTTTGACTTATCCACAGAGTTATCTATAAGCCTTTTTTAATGGCTTTGTTATGCTATGTGTCTGTGAATTCAGCAGTTAAGACATGAAAAAAAAATTACCAAAATGTCAAGGATTGATCTGCTGTAAAAAATCCCGTATCTTGTGTTGAAAATAAACTTTAACCACTAAGTATTGTGTTTATCCCTCAAACATCGTGGCATACATTTTGCTCGATTCAAACGGTCTATGAACATAAAAATAGATGATAATGGAGCTATGCTGACATGAGCATCATCACTTCTACTCCTGGTCAAATTCAGGTAATTAAGCGCACTGGTGAAATCGCGTCTTTTAATGCCGAGAAGATTTCTGTTGCGATCGGGAAAGCCTTTTTAGCTGTTGAAGGTCAACAAGGTGCTGACTCTAGTCGCATCCATGACCGTATCACTCAATTAACAGAGATGGTACTCAATACGTTTAATCGTCGTTTACCTTCTGGCGGTACGATTCATATCGAAGAAATTCAAGACCAAGTTGAATTAGCACTGATGCGTACAGGCGAGCAAAAAGTTGCACGTGCCTACGTTATTTATCGTGAACAACGTGCCACTGCTCGTCAGCAAGCAGGTGCGAACCATCATCCTACCCTTCAAATCACTGATGCTCATGGACAGCTCCAACCATTAGATCTCGGTGCACTCACAGCGACAATCGAAACAGCAAGTGAAGGTTTGGAGGGGATTGATGTTCAAGCGATCGTCGATGAAACCGTTAAAAACTTATACAACGGCGTAAAAGAAAGCGACATCGCAACAACCATGATGATGGCGACACGTACTCGTATCGAGCAAGAGCCAAACTACACGTATGTAACTGCACGCTTATTACGTAATGAGCTAGTGAGCACAGGTTTAGAGTTCTTAGGTCTATCTACAGACACATTGGAAAATGATGCTTTAGAAACTTTCTTGAAGAAAGGGATCGAGCTTGATCTTCTTTCTGCTGATCTTCTTAACTTCGATCTTGCAAAATTGGCAGCAGCGATCCAACCAGAACGTTCAAACCAGTTTACTTATTTAGGTCTACAAACTTTATTTGACCGTTACTTCATTCATTCAAATGGCGTACGTTTCGAATTACCGCAATTATTCTTTATGCGCGTATCGATGGGCCTATCGCTCAATGAAGAAAATAAAGAAGAACGTGCAATTGAGTTCTATAACTTATTGTCTAGCTTCGACTATATGGCTTCTACGCCAACCTTGTTTAACTCTGGTACATTACGCCCACAATTATCAAGCTGTTATTTAACAACAATTGGTGATGACCTATATGACATTTATGGTGCAATGCGTGACAACGCGATGCTCTCAAAATGGGCGGGTGGTTTAGGTAATGACTGGACACCTGTGCGTGCTTTGAACTCGTATATCAAAGGCACAAACGGTAAGTCTCAAGGTGTTGTACCTTTCCTAAAAGTTGCCAACGACACAGCTGTTGCAGTGAACCAAGGTGGTAAGCGTAAAGGTGCAGTCTGTGCTTACTTAGAAACTTGGCACTTGGACGTTGAAGAATTCCTAGAGCTACGTAAAAACACAGGTGATGATCGTCGCCGTACACATGACATGAACACAGCAAACTGGGTTCCTGATTTATTTATGCAACGTGTATTTGAAGATGGTGAATGGACATTATTTACTCCTTCTGAAACACCAGACTTGCATGATTTAACTGGTCCTGAATTTGCTGAGCGTTATGCACACTACGAAGCTGTAGCAAAACAAGAAAACATGCTGCATAAGAAAGTACGTGCGAAAGATTTATGGCGCAAAATGCTTTCGATGTTATTCGAAACAGGTCATCCGTGGATCACATTCAAGGATGTATGTAACCTGCGTTCACCACAACAACACGTTGGCGTGGTTCACTCATCGAACTTGTGTACTGAAATTACATTGAACACAAGCCAAGATGAAATCGCGGTCTGTAACTTAGGTTCGATTAACCTTGTACAACACGTTCAAGGTGGTGTGTTAGATCGTGAGAAATTAGCTCGTACCATTAAAACCGCAGTACGTATGCTCGATAACGTCATCGACATTAATTACTACGCTGTACCACAAGCGAAAAATTCGAACATGAAACACCGCCCTGTGGGTATGGGTATCATGGGCTTCCAAGATGCACTTTATGAAATGGGCATTGCTTATGGTTCAGATGCAGCAGTCGATTTTGCTGATGAATCAATGGAAGTAATCAGCTATTACGCAATCGAAACGTCTAGTAACTTGGCGGTTGAGCGTGGTACTTACGAAACATTTAAAGGTTCATTGTGGGATCAAGGGATCTTGCCAATCGACTCTTTAGAAATTGTTGCGAAATCTCGTCCAGAGCGTATGTTCGAAGTTGATCGTACACAACGTTTAGATTGGGATAGCTTACGTGCCAAAGTTCAAAAAGACGGTATGCGTAACTCGAATGTGATGGCAATTGCACCTACTGCAACGATCTCTAACATTTGTGGCGTGTCTCAATCAATTGAGCCAACATTCCAGAACTTGTATGTGAAATCTAACCTTTCTGGTGAATTCACTGTAATCAACCCTTACCTTGTTCGTGCATTAAAAGAACGTGGTCTGTGGGATACTGTGATGGTGAATGACCTGAAACACTTCGAAGGTTCAGTACAAAAGATTGCACGTATTCCTGAAGAATTAAAAGCAATCTTCGCAACTGCGTTTGAAGTGGATACACGTTGGATCGTAGATGCTGCATCTCGCCGTCAAAAGTGGATCGATCAAGCACAGTCATTGAACCTTTACATCGCTGGGGCGAATGGTAAGAAACTGGACATCACGTATAAGATGGCATGGTTACGTGGTCTTAAAACCACGTATTACCTCCGAGCTTTAGGTGCAACATCTGCTGAGAAATCAACAATTAATACTGGTGCACTGAATGCAGTAAAACCAGCGACAATTGAAGCACCTATCGTTGCGGCTCAAGCAGTTGAAGAGAAAAAACCTGAAGTTCAAGTTGAAGAGGATTTTGCTACGGCTGCGCCTGTACCATTGGCGTGTTCAATCGATAATCCAGATTGTGAAGCTTGTCAGTAATTAGATCTTGGAGAAACCCTTCTTAAATAAAGTAGGGTTTATTTAAGATTTAAAGGAAAGAGGCAAAGATTATGTTGAATATTAGCCATAACTACATGTTAGGACTAGCTGTTTTAATCTTTGCCTTTATTTTCTTTTATGTACCAATGGTCTATGCATTTTTAGCCATTCGGAAACAGCAGCGTAAGCAAGATCAATAAAGTGCTTTATTGGGAAGTAGAGCTATGCTTCAAACTGATTTAGAACGATATGCTAATGCTCCTGCTGTTTTAGTACAGATTTATGTCGATCGGATAGTACTTCATTATCCATCTTCTACAGAATATCTAACTGAATGTGCACAGTTTTCACATCCACGTTCGTTATTAGGTGATTTTAGTATCGCTGAAACTACATTAACGCAGTTACTCAAACGTGGTGGTGGCGGTTTTAAGTATTTAGCTCCTTATATGTTTATTCAAGCAATGGAGCGAATGGAATTTGGTTTAACACAAGTAGAAATACGAGCATTACAAGAGCTAGGGCTAAGTAGCGGGGCAAGAGCGATTGCCATTTATGATGAAACAGGCAAATTATTAACGCCAAACTCACTTCCCGCAACTATCAATCTCAAACGTTTAGCGATGATGGGATTGATTATTACCCTTTTTGTTTTGCTGTGTTTCTTATGCGCCATTTTCATTTTTTAAAACTGCAATGTAAATAAATTAAGATTATAGTGAGATTAAATATGTCTATCCTTAGCTGGGACGATTTTGAAGATGATACGCAAAAACCGACTGCACATGAACACAAGTCTGCGTCCCTCGACTCGCAAAAAACGGTTAATACGCAAGTGGTATCTGATTCAGAGCAACCATCGCCGCGCGTGGCAGTTGCACAACCCACTGGAACCAGTACCATCCGATCAACAAATCCAACCGATTCGTTGGCTCGAGCATCTCAAGCCTTAGAAAACCTTGATGTTGCACCAGGCTTAGAAGAGCTTGAAATGGGTGCACAGCGCGTACAAGTTGATGATAAAGCTATGATCAACTGTCGTGCCGACTTGAACCAACTTGTTCCATTTAAATACGAGTGGGCTTGGCAAAAGTATCTTGACGGGTGTGCAAACCACTGGATGCCGCAAGAAGTGAACATGAACCATGACATCGCGCTTTGGAAGTCTGAAAATGGCTTAACAGAAGATGAGCGTACCATTGTCATGCGTTCTTTAGGTTTCTTCTCCACTGCAGATTCGTTGGTTGCAAACAACTTGGTATTAGCAATCTATCGCCATATTACAAACCCTGAATGCCGCCAATACATTTTGCGTCAAGCATTTGAAGAAGCGATTCACACGCATGCTTACCAATACTGTATCGAATCTTTAGGTATGGACGAAGGTGAAGTCTTCAACATGTATCGTGAGATTCCAAGTGTTGCACGTAAAGCATCATGGGGCTTGAAATATACACAGTCATTAACTGATCCTAATTTCCATACAGGAACACCAGAAAACGACCAACGTTTACTTCGTAACTTGATCGCATTCTACTGTGTGCTTGAAGGAATCTTCTTCTACTGTGGCTTTACTCAAATCTTGAGTATGGGTCGTCGTAACAAGATGAACGGTGTTGCTGAACAGTTCCAATACATCCTACGTGATGAATCTATGCACTTGAACTTTGGTATTGATATGATCAACCAAATCAAGATTGAGAACCCTCACCTTTGGACTGCCGAATTCCAACAAGAAGTCATTCAAATGATTCTTGAAGGTACAATGCTTGAGATCGAATACGCACGTGATACGATGCCACGTGGTGTATTGGGTATGAATGCAAGCATGATGGAAGAATACTTGAAATTCATCTGTAACCGTCGTTTATCGCAACTTGGTTTACCAGAGCAATTCGCTGGTGTAACAAACCCATTTGCATGGATGTCTGAGATGATGGACTTGCGTAAAGAGAAGAATTTCTTTGAAACGCGCGTTACGGATTACCAAACTGGTGGTGCGTTAAGCTGGTAAGGTCATTTACCGAGTGGAAAAAGGCTGTCATTAGACAGCCTTTTTTAATGGTTATAAATATCAAATGTCCCTTTAAGCTACAAAACTTAGATTGACTAGAACAAGAAACAATAAGACCTATAATCTACCATTCAAAATGACTTGAATAATACATATTGCAACATTTGGTATACCAAAATCCTTTCTATTTTAAAGTAAAATTCACGAACTTTTTCTCCAAACATCAGTCAAGACAACCCTTTTACTGATGTGCCTTGATTGCGCCAATTCTTATTGAAATCCTTTCTCTCTATATTACCCATATAGGGAGTCATTTAATTTTTAAGGTAAATTGAATGAAAAAATTCTGGAAGTATTTATTAGTACTATTACTGGTACTAATAGTGATTGCTATTGCCTTTCTTTTTAGACCGATTACGTCTAAGGCAATTAAAACGAAAAATGATGAAACTGTTGTTGATGCTGTATTGGTCGGCGGTGGAATCATGAGTGCCACACTTGGTACTTACCTCAACGAGTTACAACCTGACTGGAACATCCGCATGTATGAACGTCTTGATGCAGTCGCACAAGAAAGTTCAAATGGCTTTAACAATGCGGGTACAGGACACTCTGGCTTTATGGAAATGAACTATACCGAAGAAAAAGACGGTAAAATGGACATCTCTAAAGCGGTTAAAGTGGCAAGCCAATTCGAAATTGCTAAGCAATTCTGGGCTTATCAAGTGAAACAAGGTGTATTAGAAACACCAAGTACATTCATTAACCCAGTACCACACATTGCATTCGTATGGGGCGATAACGTGAACTTCATGGAAAAGCGTTATGCTGCCATGATTCAAAATCCGTTATTCGCTGGCATGAAATTGAGTGAGGACAAAGCCGAAATTCAGCAGTGGGCACCATTGGTGATGGACGGTCGTGATCCTCAGCAAAAAGTGGCTGCAACTCGTATGGACGTTGGTTCTGACGTGAACTACGGTGCAATCACCAAGCAATTGATTAACAATCTCGAGAAAAGTCCAAACTTTAAACTCAGAACTTCGACTGAAGTCACTGGGATTAGTAAGAATGACGATAATACTTGGTCTGTTGCATTCAAAGATATCAAATCTGGTGAAGTCAGTCATGTAAAAACACGTTTCGTGTTTATTGGTGCTGGCGGTGCTGCAATTAAATTATTGCAAATGACTGGTTTACCAGAAGCGCAACAATATGCGGGTTTCCCTGTGGGTGGTGAGTTCCTTGTGACTGACAATCCTGCGGTAACAGCAAAACACACAGCCAAGGTCTATGGTCGTGCTGATCTGGGTGCACCTCCAATGTCTGTTCCACATATCGATACCCGTTATATCGACGGTAAAAAATATGTGTTGTTTGGCCCATTTGCAACCTATTCAAACAAGTTCCTAAAACATGGTTCACAGCTTGATTTGCTTGCATCGACCAACAAAAACAACGTCTTGCCTATGGCTGCAATTGGTCTACAAAATGCTGATCTTGTTCAGTATCTGGTAAGCCAAGTGTTAATGTCTAATGCAGATCGTTTCAACGAGTTGAAAAAATACTACCCTGAAGCTGATCCTAAAGACTGGCATTTACAACAAGGTGGTCAACGCGTTCAGATCATCAAAAAAGAGCCAGGCAAACCTGCTAAATTGCAATTCGGTACAGAAATCTTTGCATCTAAAGACAAGTCTGTAACTGCATTGTTAGGTGCTTCTCCGGGTGCATCTACATCACCTTACATCATGCTTAACTTGCTTGAAAAAGCATTCCCTGAGCAGACTAAAGGTGTATGGAATGACAAATTGCATGAGATCGTACGTTCTTATGGTAAAGACCTTTCAACAGATCCAGCGTTGTTAGATCAAATCCGTCAATACTCAAGTGCAACTTTGGGCTTGAATTATACGACTCCAGCAAACTTAGTTCCTGCTAAGAAAGTAGAAAAAGCTGAAGCTGTTGCTCAATAAGTAACGCTAAGTACATCAAAAAGGGAGGAGTTTTGGCTCTTCCCTTTTTCTCATTTTGTCTTTTATTTTTATACTATGCCTTCTGCTGCACCCCACTCTGCTTTTGCTGCATTTACCAGTCGTGACTTTAAGTTATTGACTCTCAATCAATACTGCCTGACTTTTGCGGTGCTGATTCAAGAGGTGCTGATTGCCTTTCATTTGTATCAAATCACCAAAAATCCACTTTTCCTCGGTTTACTCGGGATCATGGATTTTTTACCTTTTCTGGCGCTGTCTTTATGGGGTGGTTATATTGCTGATCGTTTTAATCGGCAGCGTATTTTACAAATCAGTTTTAGCTTTGCCATCCCCTTATCGATTGCTTTGTGGATCAGTTTTGATCTTTTCCACACCCAAACCATCAGTGCAAATTTATTATTAATCTCATCCTTGAGTATTTTATTTTTATTTGGCTGTATTCGCGGCATATACAGTCCCTGTTTTAATTCTTTACGTCCTTTTGTCGTACCCGAACATTTGTATACTAATGCAGCAACTTGGACCAGCATGTGCTGGCAAGCTTGCGGCATACTTGCACCCGTGGTTGGCGGTTTTCTATTGGCGCATCTAGATTTGGATATTACTTTTAGCGTCATCGTGGCACTTTTTTTAAGTGGCAGTATTGCCCTCTGGTGTTTGCAAAAACGAGATTTTCCTCAAATCCAAACAGAATCGGTAACTCAAAGTCTAAAAGACGCACTACAATTTATTTTTAAAACCAAAATTATTTTTTGGGCGATGTTTCTCGATCTCGGCTCTGTTTTCTTTGGCGGCATCATCGCACTACTGCCCATTTTTGCCCAAGATATTTTGCATGTCGGTGTCGATAATTTTGGTCTATTACGCGCTGCGCCTGCATTTGGTGGCTTGGTCATGATACTGATCTTGGTGCGTTACCCGCCCAAATCCAGACCGTGGCAGATCATGCTGATTGCCGTCACTGGCTTTGCACTATGCACCTTGTTATTTGCTGTTACCAGACACCTCTATTTTTCGATCGCAGTTCTCATTATTATGGGGGCATGTGACAGCATCAACATAATTATCCGTCAAACGATTCTGCAACTGATTCCACCCAAGGACATGCTTGGACGTGTCGCTGCCATTAATGGCATCTTTGTCACGTCCAGTAATGAACTGGGTGCATTGCAGTCCAGTGTGATGACACGCTTTTTTAGCGTGGTGCCCGCTATGTTGATTGGCGGTTCACTGTCTTTGTTCTGTGTGCTACTGACCAAGATCAAAACCAAAGATTTATTGAAGTTTCGTTTTTAATCCCCCAAACAAACAGCTATCTAAAAAACCAATATCATATGAAACATACTTTGCCCGAATCTTCAGGCCCCTCCAAATTTATTATTTTTTCCGTTTTTGTATGGCTAGTGCTGTTGTGGCTACAGTCGACCTATATTGTCATTATCGGGGGGCAAGCCTATCTGTTCTGGACTTCTTTGGGTCTGTTGATTCTGAACGTACTCAGCTTGCGCCCCAAGATCTTAAAAAATCGAATTGCTCTGGCCATCACTGCCGTATTACTGGTCTATCTGCTGTTTAACTCGCTGTTTTGTACCTATTTGATGATTGCCTTCTATTGTATTTTCTATCTCTATTCAGGCGAATATAAAAATAAACGTGCCATTAAGTTGATCAGCCTGTTTTTGATCATGATCGTTTTCGCAATCTACCAAAGCCAATCACTGCATGAACTGAAAGGCCACTATGCCCCTTACGAAACGGGCGAAACATGGCAAAAATATGGTGCGCTATAAACCCTAACATTTATGTTTTTTGTGTTCTTGATCAAATCATTTTTTCTATATGTAACCATAAACTGAAGTGTATCCTGCAAAGTCAGTTGAGCAGGTTTAGTGCCCTATAGAAATTGATATTCGTGTCCTGTAAGATTAGTTTTGTGATCAAAATATCTTGATTGCGTTACTACACCGACTTTCTGTAATTGTTTTTCTAATTCAAGTGCTTGTTATTCTGTACTAGCTCAAACCTGATCTGACAGTTACCCATTTTTTATTGTGCCTGTCAGGTTAAATTTGAGCTAAATTCTTCTCAGCCCAAATCCGTTTTCCATCAAGTAAAGTTTCAAGTGGTGTACGACCACAGCACATTTTTCCTTGATGAGTCCGTTCAGTATTATAGAATTTCAGCCAATCGTCTAGATCAACTTGTAATTCTTCCAATGAGCTATAAAGCTTCGTCCTAAACGTAATTTGATAGAACTCCTGCAAAATCGTCTTATGGAAACGCTCACATATACCATTTGTTTGCGGGGAAGCCGCTTTTGTCTTCGTGTGATCAATATCATTGACTGCCAGATACAACTAACTCATAGTCATGCTGTTCTATACTCATCGCCTAATGCTTTATCGACATGTACGGCAACCATGAGTTCACCCATCTTTCCTTTAAAATGGGGCGATTTCAAATAAGTAAGAACAGCTAAAATAATAATGATAAAAATAAAATAGAAAAGCATCTCTTCCCAATCACTTATAGTTTTTGAAGTTTAAAATAATGAATCTAATACGTTATAAATATTATATTAATAACATAACCAATTAATTCAGACGTAAAAAAACCGCTGATTAGCGGTATTTTATCTCATCTTTAAGATGATGGTCGGAGCAGTAGGATTCGAACCTACGACCCCCTGGTCCCAAACCAGGTGCACTACCAGGCTGTGCTATGCTCCGATTACTCTATAAAAGAGTGGGGTGAATGACGGGATTCGAACCCGCGACAACTGGAATCACAATCCAGGGCTCTACCAACTGAGCTACATCCACCATAACGTTTGGTTCTATGTACCAAGCTACCAACTAAATGGCGCGCCTGACAGGATTCGAACCTGTGACCATCCGCTTAGAAGGCGGATGCTCTATCCAACTGAGCTACAGGCGCATAACGATGATAATACTATCAAGCGATACTTCGCCGATCTTAAAATAATGTTTTTCAACATCTTTTAAATGGTCGGAGCAGTAGGATTCGAACCTACGACCCCCTGGTCCCAAACCAGGTGCACTACCAGGCTGTGCTATGCTCCGATTTATCTCAGCTTTTATTGTATCGCACATCGTGCGGTACGGTGTGCATTCTAGGCTTGACGTCGCATCACGTCAACACCTAGTTTTAAAAAAAATGATTTTTCCTTATCAAATGTATATTTTACAAGCATTTTAACGCTTTAGAGAAGCACTAAAGTTCAACATTCGATCGAGTGGTAATTTTGCGCGTTCAGCCAATGCTGGATCGACGTGTATTTCTTGATCAGCATGTTGTAACACGTGCAAAATACCATCCAACTCATTCATTGCCATCCAAGGACAATGTGCACACGAACGACATGTTGCACCCTCACCCGCCGTTGGCGCTTCGAATAATTCTTTATCTGGTGCTGCTTGCTGCATCTTGTAGAAAATACCGCGATCAGTAGCTACGATCATTTGTTTATGCGGTAAAGTTTGCGCTGCTTTGATCAATTGCGAAGTACTTCCCACTGCATCTGCAATATCTACTACAGATTCAGGCGATTCAGGATGAACTAAAACTGCTGCATCAGGATATAGTGCTTTCATTTGTGCAATACCACGTGCACGGAATTCTTCATGTACGATACACGCGCCATCCCATAACAACATATCAGCACCCGTTTTCTTTTGGATGTAACGTCCTAAATGCTGATCAGGTGCCCAAATAATTTTTTCACCCAAGCTATCAAGATGCTCAATAATCTCGACTGCACAGCTTGAAGTTACCACCCAGTCAGCACGTGCTTTCACAGCTGCCGAAGTATTGGCGTACACCACGACAGTATGATCGGGATGTTGATCACAGAATGCTGTAAACTCATCTACTGGACAACCTAAGTCCAAAGAACAGGTTGCCTCAAGTGTAGGCATTAATACTGTCTTTTCAGGAGATAAAATTTTTGCTGTTTCTCCCATGAACTTTACCCCAGCAACTACGAGAGTTGATGCAGCATGATCACGACCAAAGCGCGCCATTTCTAGAGAATCAGAAACACAACCACCTGTTAATTCTGCAAGCTCTTGAACATCAGGATCACAGTAGTAATGTGCAACAAGAACAGCATCACGCTTTTTAAGCTCAGCTGCAATTTGTGCGAACTTTTCTTGTTTCACTTCTGGGCTGAGGCTATGGTCCTTTGGCTCACCCAAACGATCTAAATGCGCCTGCACAATATTTTTGGCTTCGTTCGCAATTAAATTCGCATCATTCATAAAACGTCTTCTCTATCCTGCGTGCTTGCATCACAGCAAACATATAACGTGGGTATCTAGGGTGATCATTTGGGATGAATCACTTCGTCCACACATGAGTGATATAAAAAAAGCCCCACTGTGGAGGCTTTATTATAACGCATATTTACGAACGATAATCGGCATTAATTTTGACGTAGTCATAAGAAAAATCACAGGTATAAACTGTGTCTTTCGCTTCACCTCGTCCTAAATCAATACGAATCGTGATTTCTTTCTCAGCCATCACAGCAGCGCCTGCTTCTTCGGTATAGTCAGGATTCGCACCACCATCCAAGCAAATCTGTACATCACCTAACCACACTTGAACCTTACTGCTATCTAAGTTTGGAACACCTGCTTTACCAATCGCCATTACAATACGCCCCCAGTTTGGATCAGAAGCGAACAAAGCTGTTTTAATGAGTGGTGACTCAGCAACACTATAAGCAACATCACAACACTCTTGGGTATTGGCTCCGCCTTCCACCTGTACCGTAATGAATTTAGTTGCACCTTCACCATCACGAACAATCAATTGTGCTAAACGATTCATAATACGCGCAAGTACATCCAGCACTTGTTGGTAACGAGGGTCATCTTGTGACTCAATTTCTGCGCCACCAGCTAGACCTGTTGCTACAAAGATACAAGAGTCATTGGTTGAAGTGTCGCCATCAATTGTGATGCGGTTAAACGAATGCTCGACAGTCGTTTGTAAAAGTTGCTGAACAAGTACTTTTGATATTGGTGCATCTGTTGCAACAAAGCTCAACATGGTTGCCATGTTCGGGCGAATCATACCCGCACCTTTACTGATTCCAGTCATGGTGTATGTCACACCATCAAGCTCAAACTGTTCAGATGCACCTTTCGGAGTAGTATCTGTGGTCATAATGCCAGAAGCAGCTTCAGCCCAACGATCCGCATTTAAATCATTTAATGCAGGCTGAATACCTTGAACTAAACGCTCAATCGGAAGTTGCTCACCAATTACACCTGTTGAAAATGGTAAAATCTGATTCGCTTGGACACCTGCTAATTCCGCTAATTTGGCACAAGTTGTTTCTGCATTTTTATAACCTACAGTTCCTGTTGCCGCATTTGCATTACCAGTGTTAATAATCAAATAACGTGGTGTATTTTCTGCCAAGTGTTTTTTACTAAGCAAAACTGGCGCAGCAGCAAATGCACTTTGAGTAAATACACCTGCTACATTTGAACCTTCAGCAAATTCAAAAATGACTAGATCTCGTCGATTTGGATAACGTACATACGCCTCAGTTGAGCCAATTTTTACACCCTGCACCACATGCATAAGTGGCATTGTTACGTCACCAACAGCCATTTTTAAACTTCCATTCAATTTGTTATGAAAAAGAAAATGAATACATACCCTATATATGAGACTCGGAAAGTTCATCTACAACCTGCGTGGTATTTGTAATATCCCGTTTCTGCGATAGATAAAACAAATGCAGCAAGTGAACAGGTTTTGTAGATGACAATGCCTTTGGTTACTTTGGGCGAAACCAAAGTAACTCGAACCGAAGGTTATTCCTAATATTGGATTACGCTAAGCAAGACACCGCCTCGCCAATAACTGAGTTACGGTTCAAGTCATAAAATATGTGGATTCATATCTGTTAAGTAGCTTATTCCAAAAAGCAATGAAAATCGAGTATTAACAATACAGATTATGGAATTTGACTTTGCTCTAAACTGAGTAAAATCTGCTTCTTATCCAACCCACCAGCAAAACCAACCAATGCCCCACTCGAACCAATCACCCGATGACACGGCGCAATAATCGAAATCGGATTCTTACCATTGGCTGCCCCAACAGCACGCACTGCTTTTTCATTACCAATCTGAACGGCTATTTCCTTATAACTACGTGTTTCGCCATATGGAATAGTTAATAAAGTCTGCCAAACCTGTTGTTGAAAATCTGTCCCTTGAAAGTCCAAAGGTAAATCAAATTGCTGACGTTGCCCTGCAAAATACTGTTCTAATTGTTTTTTAACTCGAAGTAACATCGGATGTTGATGATCTTCTATCAGTTCAGCCAGTCGAACTCGTTTATGATCTTCATTGTCCCACATCACGGCGACCAGTGCATGATCATGAGCAACCAGTTTTAATGCACCCACAGGAGAATTCATGTACATATACACCAGTTGCATTACACTCTCCTTAAACCATTAATTTGATGACAATTTCATCAGCATTAAGCCAGATACAATTAATATTGCAGCAATCATTCGCATCGCAGTCATTGGTTCATTTAAAACCATGATGCCAACAATAAATGATCCTATCGCACCAATTCCCGTCCAAACCGTATAAGCTGTACCCAAAGGCAACGATCGCATTGCAATTGACAACAATACGACACTTAAAATCATAAAAATGAGGGTCACGATACTTGGCGTTAGCTTGGTAAAACCCTCAGACATCTTCATTGAATATGCCCAAATAATTTCAAAAATACCCGCCAAAATTAAAATTGCCCATGCCATTTTTCACACTCAACCTTAACAAGAGTTGGGTCGTCCCAACATGATGCTTTTGAAGTGAGGTCGTCCTCTTAGGAAAAGCAGTGTACTGTAAAATTTCGAGATTATGTGAAAGGTTATGTATGGATTCCAGTGCAGTATTTTAAAAATTAAAAGCTTTATCTAAAGTTAAGATTTACTGCCATGAAATCTGATCGACCTGCATTAGCTCACATGCCCCGTTTCCTGTATCTTCACGGGATAAAGAACTTTTCCAATGCCAGCCATCTTTTGTCTGGATTTCGATTAAAGAACCCTTTAAATAGACTAAATCATCTTTTTTAATTTTTTTCATTTGAGATGCGACATAAGCATTGGCAGGAACCAGATGCATATTGGCACTATGCGTTGCGATTTCTCGCAAAGAAATAGGCGGTTGATGATCTATACGCCAGTGATACCAACGATTACTTTGTGATACATCAATTTGTTTATAGATCTGCGGATTTGCCATATCTCCCCAACCAACAGCAATATCCATTGGTGAAAATTCAGCTTCACGCCCTAAATTGTAGTCTTCTCTAGAAAGCACACGAAATGCGCCTTCATAACGCTCTAATGCATTAATTTGTACGCCTTGTTGAGTGGTCATTTGACTAATATTTGGCGCTGGTTTTAATACCTGTGTCCAAACCAACCATGCGATAGCCAATCCTAGTGGGCCATACATCCATCTTGGCATGCTTAATTATCCTTCTTTCCTTGTAAGCATTTTATCCATTGCTTTAAATGATTGAAGCATGAAATTAAAAAACGACCTAAAACGCTTAAATAACTATCCTGTGACTCATTTTTATGCTCCTGTAAAGTTGCAGTATCTGTATTCAAAGTATTCATTTCTAAAGGTTCATAATGTGACAAAGTTTGTTGTAACTCAGCTCCCAAGCTCAAGCGAATTAGAGCAATTGTCACCTCATCAATTCCATAATGATGATATAAAGTTAGATGACGTGTATCCAAATCAATACTATGTTCAACTAAAATTTCAGCAAATGGCAATAATGCTTTTCGAATCCGTTGTACTTCCACCAAACTACTCATGTGTGGAATATAATAAAAACTGACTTTCATACTGCCATCACGTGGAACAGCGTCAAATTGAGTTATCAAATTTTGTGTTTTTTCTCTCCGACTTAGAGATTCATTTGCTTTATCAGTTATTAAATTGTCTTGTTGTTCTAAAGCCATTTATGCACCATGAATGACTCAAAAAAGATACTGTCAGTATAAACCAACAGTATCTCAGGGAAGTGACTTTTTAGACAAAGTATCAGAACTTTAGCGTTAATCCCGTAGCATATAACCAACCCTTTTCACTTTCAGAAGCAGCTTGCCATGGTGTTTGCTCCGCACCTTTATGATAAGCATATGCTACATCTACAAAAGGCATAAGTTTTTTATTGATCTCATAACGCGTTTGCAGGCCTATCTGAAGTTTAGATAATCCAGATTTATTTGCATAACTTGACTCATCATTGAATATTACATCTGCATTCAAATAAGGTTGAGCAATCAACTTTTGCGTAAATAATACATCCCGTGTTGTTTCTAAACTCAATTGCCAGCGTTGGTTTTGTCCTGCATAAATATAGGCTTCGGTTTCAAAAAAATACGGCGCTAGACCATGTAATCCCAATACCGCGTCCCATTGATTTTTATCATGCTTTTGCTCAGGCTGATATTGATAACGAACACCTGTTTGTACATCCCAAAAGTCAGCAACATTGCGGCTGTATAACAGCTTTGTTTCGGTTTGAGTTTTTTCCGATTCTGCTTTTTCAACATGTGCTTGAATGAATATTTTATTTTTATCACTTCCCACCCATGTTTTTAGCTCAGTACTGGCACTGCCTCGACCATTGTCATCAACGATCCATGCATTTTTAATCGCTGTGGCTTGATAAATTTGTCCACCATGTTCACGATGATGATCATGTGTATCATGTTGAATATCAGATGGTACTTGCTTTAATTCAGGTTGATGTTCTGAATGATCAACAGGAGATGATGTCTCCATCAATATATTCTGTTGTACCGACTGATCCATTTGCATCATTTGATCATGCCCCTCATGTGCAGATGCAAATACACTCAAACAAGAAACCATGCCACCAATTGCCAATAATTGTGTATAGCGTTTCATCGTAGAAGCTTGCTTAGTGATGTGCATGGCTCGCTCCTTGAGTAGGTTGAACGGACATAGTTTGTGAAACGTTACTGCCATCGACATTTGCGACAATCAATTTACTCATCATGCCCGCACTCATGTGGTATAACAGGTGACAATGAATCGCCCATTCACCGAGCTCATCCGCAGTCAGTAGAGCTGTAACAGTTTTGCCCGGCGGCACGATCACCGTATGTTTATTTGGCATATCCTGCGGTGCCTGACCATTCTCCAACTGCATAAACATGCCATGTAAATGCATTGGATGCGCCATCATACTTTCATTCACAAATTTGAGACGGATACGTTCGCCATAACGCACGGTTAAAGGTTTGAAGTCAGGATCACTAAACTTTTTACCATCAATCGTCCAGATGTAACGCTCCATCGTGCCCCCAAGACGAATCACCAATTCTCGCTCTGCTGGACGACTATAACGCTCAGGTTGTGATTGCAACGACTTCAAATCTGCATAAGTTAAGGCTTTCTGACCGATTGGTGTTGCTGCATTCGCCCAGCCCTGAACGGTATCTGAAGTTGTTTTTTCAGAAGATACCACCATCTGGTGTTGGCTATGATCTGAGGGCGTTGCTGAAGCTGACATATCCATCTGACCGTGTGCACTATGATCCATACCCGACATGTTCATCTGACCATGTGAACTATGATCCATTTTCGACATGTCCATTTTTTCATGTGAGCGATGATCCATCGCTGTTTTTTGCATCGGTGTAACTGGTGCTTTACCGTGAGGTATCTGATGCTGACTATGATTCATATTGGCCATATTCACTGGCTGATCTGAACCATGGTCCATTTTGCTCATATCCATCTGACCATGCGAACCATGATCCATGCCCATATCTTCCATCGTCAATAATGCACGTGGGCGCGCTTTAGGAATCTGAACCTTTTGCGTATTCGGTGTCATGCTATTGTGCAATGAAGCAATTGCAAAACCAGAACGGTCGATTGATTCAGCTTCAATTTGATAATGTGCCTGCTTAGGTTCCACTAACACATCATAAGTTTCTGCTGTACCAATACGAAACTCATCCACAGGAACGGGTTTCACTGGCTGACCATCGGCACTAACGACTGTCATTTTTAGGTTGGGAATACGCACATCAAAAAAAGACATGGCTGACGCATTGATAAAGCGCAAACGAATCTTTTCACCCGTTTTAAAAGCGCCTGTCCAATTTTGTTGAGGTGTTTTCCCATTCACCAAGAAAGTATAACCAGTGACATCAGACAAATCGGTTTTGAGCATCCGCATCTGGTTCCACATCGAACGATCTTGCCACGTTGCTTTTAAACCGTCTTGTTTCACCTGCTTCCAGACATCGCCCACCGTTTCACGTTGGTTTTGGTAATACTCAGCCGACTTCTTCAAATTTGCCATGATCTTGTCGCTTTCCGTTTCATGAAAATCAGACAACATCACCACATAATCACGCTCAGCTTTTTCGTATACAGCAACAGGTTGTTTGTCTTTCGGATAAATTACCAAAGGGCCATATAGGCCATCTTGTTCCTGTCCTTTACTATGCGCGTGATACCAATAAGTTCCGTTTTGACGAACTTTAAAACGATACTCAAAACTGCCATTCGGCTTAATACTTTTAAAGCCATTAAAACCAGGTACACCGTCCATCAATCCTAGCAAAAGTAATCCATGCCAATGTAATGACGTATCTTGATCTTTGAGTTGATTATGCACATGAATGACCGCTTCATCCCCTTCCTCAAACTCTAATAACGGCGCAATAAATTTGCCATTTACCGTAATACGTTTGACAGGTTTTCCAGTAACATTCACCATTCCTTGATTAATGTTCAGATGATATTCTTTTATTGCAGCCAAAGTATAAGGCGCAAAAATTAGACTTAAGCCAGCAATGACACCAGCATATATTTTTGAGGACATAATATTTTCCTAATCTGTGAACTATTTTTAAATCGCTCGTTGAAGCGAAAAAGAGCTTCTAAGACAGATTAGGTTCTAGGAGGACGTAAAATTTCTTGCCAATGACCGGCAAGATGACGAGCTTGATACGCTGTATTTTTATAAGTGTTTAGCTCAAAAAAAGGTGAAATAGACAGGCTTGGAATTTGTTGATCGAGTGCAAAATTAATCGTTTGGCAATGAGAAATATTATTACAATCGGGGCAATCTTGCTGATCTTGCATTTGCCCATCATGGCATTTAACCACATTGGTTACATCATGCGACATATCCATTTGATGATGCGGACGTGTCATCTGTTGATCATGACATGGCATCACTTGCGCTGTAGGCATCTTTTGATCAAGTTGAATCTTTTGGACTGCTGCAATAGACGCACTACCTCCCCCGATGAAAAATATCATCAGGAATACAAACCATAGATGCTTGTATTTTTTATGAAGTTGCACTAAATATCCTTGGATCAATCATCAAATGAATGCGATTTACTTAGCATAATTTCTTTCTATCTTATGCACAATCTACTTTATGTTCAATTATGCTAATTCCTTGCATTTAAGCAACAGAATTGCCGATTTATCAAACGAAAAAGAATAAAATACGTTATGAACAAAGATAAAGCAAAATAAAGGACTTGACGCACAAAAAAAGGACAAAAATTTATCCTTTTTTGATATTTTTGTTGAGAATATAAACAACTGAAATCATTTTGTTTATTTTAACAACATCTTATCCACTTGCTTATCAACACGGTTATCCACCCAGTTATAAACAAAGTTATCCACAACCTTATGTGAAAAATAGGATGAAAACACTAAATGTCTTTTGCACCAACTTGAGCTAATTCTGCACGCATTTGATCAATTACAGTTTTATAGTCAGGTTGACCAAAAATTGCCGAACCAGCTACAAACATATCCGCACCCGCTTCAGCAATTTCACGAATATTTGCTGGGCCAACACCACCATCAACCTCTAAACGAATATCAAGACCGCTGGCATCAATGATTTTGCGTGCTTGGCGAAGTTTCTCCAATGTCATTGGAATAAATTTTTGCCCACCAAAACCAGGGTTCACACTCATCAATAAAATTTGATCTACTTTATCGAGAACATAATCAAGGTAATGTAAAGGGGTTGCTGGATTGAAAACTAAACCTGCTTTAGCACCACCCGCCTTAATCAGTTGTAAAGAACGATCAATATGATCCGTTGCTTCTGGATGGAAAGTAATAATATCTGCGCCTGCCTCCAAAAAATCACCGATCATACGATCAACAGGTGAAACCATCAGATGCACATCAATTGGCGCCTTAATTCCATAATTTTTCAATGCCTTACAAATACCTGCACCAAAAGTTAAGTTTGGTACATAATGGTTATCCATGACATCAAAATGCACAACGTCTGCACCCGCAGCTAAAACTTTTTCTACATCTTCACCTAAACGTGCAAAATCAGCAGATAAAATCGAAGGAGCAATTAAATAAGGCTTGGACATGAATGACCTGGCAAACTTTGAAAAATGATAATTGAATTATAACAAATTCATCGGCTTTAGGCTGTTACAAAGATACGATTACGACATTGCAAACTTGCAACAACACGTTGCATGAATACTGTTTTTAACTGCATACGATTTTGCTATTTTTAATGGTGAAATCATATGCAGTTAAAAAATGAATAGTACGACACAAATTACAACTCACGATGGTAAACGTATCAGTAAACGTTTATTGAATCACTGGAAGCACAAATTTGAAGTATCAGAGACTAAGCAGTATTCAAAAATTTTTATGCCGACAGCAAAAGTGACGCTTACACCACAAGAACAGCATTTAGTTGTATTGATTGAAAATCAGCAAGAAGATGTTGATCGTCTAGAACAGGTGGTTATTGATCATTTAAATCGTATGGCACAACAAGAGTTTATTGTTGAGTGGCAACATCATTAATAAGAAACTCGAAAGAGCTTCTTTTTTTTAAGCCATTCCCTTTTCTAACTGAATCGCATGAAATTGCAGATGATCATCAATAAAACTTTGAATAAAGTAATAACCATGATCGTAGCCTTTGTGCTGGCGTAAAGTTAAATGTTGCCCTGCTTCTAGACAAGCTTGCTTAAACTTTTCAGGATTTAATTGAGCATAAAACTGATCTTCTAGACCTTGATCAATTAAAATTTCCGCAAAGACTCCACCCTTTTGCTGAACTAAAGCCGTTGCATCATGTGCTAACCATTGCTGTTGATCCGCACCTAAATATTGGCTAAATGCCTTTTCACCCCATGGGCAAATACTCGGCGCACAAATCGGAGCAAAAGCTGAAACCGATTTAAATTGCTCTGGGTATTTAAACGCCAAGGTTAACGCACCATGTCCACCCATTGAATGTCCAAAAATTCCAATCTGATTTTCAATAATCGGAAATGCTTGTAAAACATGTGCATAAAGTTCATCAACCAAATAAGACTCCATTTGGTAATGTTCAGCCCAAGGTTGTTGAATAGCATTGATATAAAAGCCTGCACCCTGACCAATATCCCAATGATCACCCTGCGCAACTCCCTCTCCACGCGGAGAGGTATCAGGGCTAATTAGAATCAAACTCAGCCGAGCTGCCATACGTTGTGCATGTGCTTTAATTGCAAAGGTGTCTTCAGTGCAAGTTAAACCCGCAAGATAAAATAATGCTGAGCAAGGCTTTCCTTCTAAAGCAGCAGGAGGTAAATATACTCCAACTTTGGTTAAACCTTTAAGATGCTGTGATTCCAGTTGATAAATACGCTGTTCACCTTCAAAACAACGATTTTTTTGCAGTAGCTGCATGTTGATTATCCTGTGTTTTTGTAATGTCTGTTGTTGTGATATTTTGCGTTGGGAATAAATACGGCTCAAGTTGTGGCAACATCAATTCCATGTTACGACCGATAGCCCATTGCGGCTCGGATGGTTCAAATCCTTGAGCTGTTTCCCACTGTGTCACAGTTTGTTTAGACTGATCAAATGCTTTTTTCATTGAGAATTGTTCACGCATCGCCAAATCGAAGAAAGCACGACCAAAATAAGTGTAATCCGCTTCATTATTACAACCAAAAGAGGTTTTATCTGCGGCTGAAGCAGTAATAATTAAGGTTTCAGGTGACTGTAATGCTGGAATAAAACTTCCTGAATAACACGCTGAAATTACAATCACTCGCCAACGAATACCTGATTTATCGAGCGTTTCACGTAGCCATTTCGGGTCGACTTGCCCTAATTCTAATGGTGCATTTTCGAGTTCAAAATGATTACGCTCACCGTGGGATGTCATATAAAGAAATAATACATCGCTATCACGGTTCATCTGCTGACCAATCCGACGCAACGCTAACTCAATACTGGTTTTAGACGCAATTGGAACATCTAAACGTGTCGCAGGATTATTAATCAACATAATGGAACGTCCAAACGTTCCAAAACGAGTATCAAATTGCTCTCTAATGCGCTCAATTTCAGATTTGAAAACATCAGCGTAGCTATCCCCAGCTACGCCCATAAAATACCAATGGCTTTTCGCAATATCACCATATTGGATTTGATCTAAAGCTTTGTCCAACAGATGACTTTGCGCATAAAAAGCATCTTCAGCAAAACTTGGTGGTGTTTCTTCAACTTTCCAAATCGGTTGATCTTTTACCGAAAGTTGCCAAACCACCATGGTTGCAATAGTCGCAATAAAAACTAAAGCACGCTCCCACCACGGCCAATTTAATGCCCGTGAAAACACCCAAATCACAGCCAGACTTTGCCAAACAAATAGTCCAACAAATAATGGTGGTAAGAAACCATTATAGATTGTATCGGGAATGAAATTTAGATAGCCATTTGAACCTAAATATTGGATCAAACACTGTAATAATAAGATATTGGTATCAAGCACTAACCATAATAATGCAGGTACAAGCATTAAACGGGCTTGGTTCATGCGTTGCGAAAGGAAAATCCCCACAATTAAGGCAATAAAAGGCCACAGTGCGTAACCAATCAAACCTTGAGGGTTGAACTCACCAATTTGCCCTGCTACCAACCAGCTATAAAGTGAGTTGGTACAACCACCTAAAATACCCCAAATAATGAGCTGAGTAATTGATGGATGAACAATCTGTAAGGAACGTCGAGACCCAAGGAACAACCACATTCCAGCAATTTGGTTACTTTTAAAATCATGCCAGATATTAATGGAAGGTTTGAGGTCGATCATAAAGTTCTTCGGGTATTTCTCTTTTCAAGCTTAGATTGAAAATATGTCTATCTTTTATCAAATGAATATGACTTTTCCTAAAAGGAACAACGTCTTTCCTTCATTTAAGCTCGACAAGAATTTTTTATCAATCATGCTTTTGCACTATATCACAAATCTTTACCGAGCATTCACCTAAGCTAAACAATCACTTGGATAAAAGTTAAGTTGAACTTTTGGGAAAATATGCATCAAAACGACAAGCATCACCTAGCCATTGATGATCTGGAGTTTGATCAGCCAAATAAACAGCATGTCGTGGTCGTTTTACAATAACGCGTTTAGCGATTTTACTGGCAAGATGCAGTAATTCATCACCTAAATCCATTTCACCATCTTCAGGTAATAACATATGCAATAATTGCATTTGCTTTTTGACCTGTGCCTGTTTCTTTTGTGCTTGGTGGTTTTGATCTCGCTGTGGGAACATCGGATCTAAATAAATGACATCGATCTGTTCATCTCGCTGCTTTAATCCATGTAAATAATCAGTTGAATCAGCATAAATGAGTTGAATCCGTGGCATAACAGATTGCAGAAAAGGATCTCGTTCTGCTTGGGCTTTGGTATATTCTAATAATACAAATAGGATGGGATGACGTTCAATTAAACGCACATCAGCACCCAAATAAGCCATCAATAAACTATCATGACCTAAGCCAGCTGTTGCATCAATTAAATTAGGTTTTTCACCTAATTGACATGCTCTTGCGATCATTTCGGATTTCAGACTGGCTCGTTTTAAACGAGGAATTTCAGCACGCCAATCAGGTTGCATTTTCATCCCATTCGCAGCCAGACTCAGTCCATCTTCATCTAAAACCAAGGCCATGTCTGGATTCAGACGAAGGAAACGTGCATTCGCTTTTTCAACGATTTGACCTTTTAGTTCCACATCCAAACTCGCTAAACGAGTTTGAAGTTGTTGAAATTGCTCCGCGTACTCCGTCTGATACCAACAGATCATCTGCATTACCAATGCACCCAACCTGTCCACCATGTCGCCAAAATAAATAAACCAAACACTATACGGTAGTAAGCAAAAGCGGTGAAATCATGCTTAGAGACATAACGAATTAATGCACGAATCACAATTAAAGCTGAAACAAAAGCAACAATAATTCCAACTGCTAAAATAGCCATATCATTACTATGTAATTCATGACGCATTTTATACATATCCAGTAAGCCTGCCCCCATCAATACAGGAATACCGAGGAAGAATGAAAATTCAGCCGCTGCTTTACGTGAAATACCTAAGAATAATGAACCAATAATGGTTGAACCAGAACGTGATGTCCCAGGAATTAATGCAAGACATTGAATCAAACCAATCAATGTGGCTTGCTTGAATGTTAGATCTTCGACTTCTTGACTCACGATTTGATGCTGACGGCGTTCAGCCCATAAAATAATGAAACCACCGACAATGAGCGCAATTGCAACCGTGACCGCATTAAATAAATAAGCCTTTACCACATCACCAAAGCTCAAGCCAATAATCACAATTGGAACAGAAGCGATGATTAAATTCAGGCTTAAACGACGACCTTGCTCTTGTCCTGTGAGTGCGCCAATTAATGCGCCCCACAGTTTGCCCCAATACTCATAAATTACTGCTGCAATTGCACCGATTTGGACTGCAACAGCAAACATTTCTCGCTTTTCAAGCGTCCAGAAATCTAGCAACTGCCCTGCTAGAATCAAGTGCCCTGTACTTGAGATCGGTAGAAATTCAGTAATCCCTTCCACCAAACCCATAATTGCTGCTTTAAATAGCAATAAAAGATCCATAATTAACCTTAATTCGCTTTACTTTGTTCTGGAATTTTTTTCCATGCATCATCACGTAAATACACAGGTAGTGCATGTTCAGCATCAACCCATTTTTTTTGTACAGCATAAATTCGCGCAATGGTTGCAATATCCTGCGCAGTTGCTCGAATTTCTGTTGCAGACGTTTTTAGAATGGAAACCTCTTGCAAGTCTATTTGACTTGGCTTAATCAATTCTGAACCTGAGCCAATCGCCGTAAATTTACGATATGCGGTCGCTTGTTCATAAGTTAATAATTTTTCTTCATCGACAGCATGCATAATCCCATCTTCATCTAGACTAAAATTAGCAATATAAACTTCTTGCATACGCGCATCTAAAACAGCTGTAACCTGCTGTAATCCTGTCAAACGATATGCAGCTTGCGCCAATGCTTGCAAGCTTGATACAGGAATAACAGGCAAATCTTGTGACCATGCCAGAGCTTGAGCAACCGCAGCATTAATACGTACACCACTAAATGAACCTGGCCCACGACTAAATGCAATTGCAGCTAAATCAGCCAATTGAGTTTGAGTCTGTAATAGCGCCTGTTCAGTTAATGGCAAAATGGTTTGCGTTTGTGCTTTTGGTCGCTCATCTAATTGAAAATAGAGTTCTTGAACATCATCAATTAATGAAACTGAACAGTGCTCATTTGCAGTTTCCAATGCAAGCAACTTCATGCAAAAACCTTAGCTTAAAAGAGATAAAAAACGTCGAGTATCATACCCCACTCAAGCGCCCTAAGCGAGTTATTGACTTTTTATAGATACAAAAAAGCCAAGGATATACTTGGCTCAAGAAACACACTATATCAATTCGTAATTATTAGAAATTAAACTCTTCCAATACTAAAAAATTCTTATAATATTCAGCATAATGTAAAGCACTCAAGCGTAACCGTGCAGCGCCTTGCTCATCTAAAGTTTTGATCACTTTTCCTGGGGATCCCATGACTACAGAATTATCAGGGATAACTTTACCTTCAGGAATCAATGCATTTGCACCAATAATACAATTTTTACCAATCACCGCATTATTTAAAACTACAGCATTGATACCAATTAAAGAATTCTCTCCAATCGTACAGCCATGCAACATGGCTTGATGACCGACTGTCACATAATCCCCAATATTCAGTTCAATACCTGCATCAGTATGTAAAACGGCATTCTCTTGAATATTCGAGAAATTTCCAATCCGAATTTTACAATTATCAGCTCTTACAACCGCACCAAACCAAATACTAACTTGGCGACCTAACTCAGCTTGACCAATCACCGTTGCATTCGGTGCAATCCAGCCATCCCAAGGTTCATGTAATGCTTTAGGGCTCAATCCTTGATATGTGTACATCATGACAAAATACTACTCTATTTTAATAAGACGTGATTAGAATTTAGATAATCCAAAATGAGGAGGATTAACTAAAAAAGGCCATTTTTTTTGATGTCCTAGCCCATACTGAAATAATGATACTAACATTCGAGCGGTTAAACCCCATACGATCTCATTTTCAACCTGCATACTCGGAAAATAAATTGATTGTCGAGCTAAACGCACTTCATACGGTAAAGGTGGTGCATCAATTAACTGCTGCAATGGTGCAAAAAAAATACGATCTATCTCTGTAGGTTGGGCAATTAGATCTACTTGTGCGGGAATTAATCCTACAATCGGTTTCACAGATAAACCACTACGCGCACGTTGTATCGGTAAATCTCCTAACAGCTTGACATCGAAGGGATTAAGCGCTGTTTCTTCTTGTGCTTCACGCAAAGCAACTACAATATTACTGGTATCACTCGGATCACGCTTTCCTCCTGGAAAAGACACCTCACCTGCATGTTGAGATAAATGGATTGAACGACGTGTGAGTAAGACCTTAGGTTGCTGTTCTTGTGTAATTGCAATTAAAACCGCTGCATCAGCTTGTTGGATTCGTTTGGAAAAACGCAACCGTTGTTGTAAAAGCTGTATTAACGATGGTTCTTCCATATGACTCATCTCTTTTTCTCATTTTCCTTACAAATCATCATAACTGAAATTTCAATCACAATCATAGATCATGATGCGAAGTGATCAAAATTCAGTTATGCTGAGTTATCTCTGTAGCTGATGATAATTATGAGCTTTTGCGTTGCGTGTGGACATCAAACTGAAGCAAAAATCCCGCTAGGTGATCATAAAACACGGCTCGTCTGTACACACTGTGGCAATATCCACTATGAAAATCCGAAAGTTATTTGCGGTGCATTAGCCATTTGGGATAATAAAGTTTTATTGTGTCGACGTGCCATCGAACCACGTTATGGGCTATGGACACTTCCTGCTGGGTACATGGAATTATTTGAAACCATGGAACAAGGTGCTGCTCGTGAAACACGAGAAGAAGCTGAAGCCGAAGTTGATATTGAACAACTATACTGTATGTACAATATTCCACGTATTGGACAAATTTATGTTCTATTTAAAGCACAATTGAAAGATGGTGTTTTTGGAGCTGGAGAAGAAAGTCTCGAATGCCGTTTATTTGAAGAACATGATATCCCATGGGCAGAACTCGCGTTTCCGAGTGTAGAACAAACTTTAAAACATTATTTTGCAGATCGTAAACTAGGATTATTTCCATCTCATTTAGAAACATTAGGTACACGTTTAGATCATACAGGTTAAATAAAAAGACCGCTTATCGCGGTCTTTTTATTTAACTCTTACTTTATTTTAACAGCTTTACATGCGTTTAAATTTTGATCCGCTAGTTGAATAGTCACTGGACCAGTCCAGCGTTTAGCCATTTTACGATCTTCATCTGTAGGTTTAACATAATTATTTTTATCCGTGTCTTTTAAATTATCGTATAGATTTACATACACACCCTGATAATAAGCGTAAGTGTTTGACCAATATACTGTACTACTTGTCTCAGTAAAGTCAGTTAATGTTATTTCCTTTTGTGGGGCATCACTTAATAAATTGTGAACATTAATTTTAGCGCCACCAATAGCTGTAATCGTTTCATTATAATTAACACGAACATTCAATCCAAACATCGCACCATTTAATACACCAAATTTTGGATTAGATAAAATTGCTCGGACAGATACTGATTTACTTGTAGGTGTAAAAGAGGTTGCTCCTGTAGAGCCTATACGATATTGAGTCTCTCCAAACTCATCAGTGATCGTCCCATCTGAATTAATAGATTGGATTTTTGCACACTCTCCGGACATATCACTAGATGTAGAATTTTTACGAATATCAGTTCGGATATCACCATTTTCGTCAATTACAATCCCTAACTTAATTTTTTCTGAGTCAGGAATACTATTATCAGAGAAACCAAAAATTAGAGTCGCATATAAAGGGAAAATATATTTCTGATTTGTTTTTACATTTGTACTGGTTTTAAAAACATCTTTACCTAAGTAACTTGGTGGGTTTGCTTTATAGATTTCTAAACTTCCATTATAAGCTTGACCACCTATAGTTTGCTCCCATTGCCCCAAATGTGCTGTATTTACAGGGTCAGTATCTTTAGCATTTAATAAAACTCTATAAATATATTCTGTCCCAGGGATTGTATGATCATTAATCAACTTACCTTGCTTAAATTTTAAGTCTTCTGATGGGTTGGTTGTCAAAGCAAAACGCAGCGGTTGGTTAGAGTTTATTTCACGATTAATAGGATTCAACCAAGTATTTTGAGGATTAATTTGTACTTTTTGAGCTTTGACTTTAGTAATTAATACAAGTGGTGGATAAAGTTTACCCTCTATAAAACTTGCAGGACCTCGCCATTGTTGACCTGTTCCTATTGTATATCCTTGTCGATCTGTAAGTAAAAAGACCTCCCCCATCGAATGTATAAGGTCATTACCTTTATCAGGATTTACACAATCATTATAATTTGATTGATTACAACCAAAAAAGCCATCTGGAGTCTTAACTGAAGGTGTAATTGTACCCGCCTTTAAGAAAGGTACTGTTGTTTGCCATACACCTGCATTCGATAAATTTAAGAGACGCTGAAGCAGCACCATCGCTTGTTCATCTGTTACATTACTAACACTTAACCATGGCTTTAATATATCAACGTAAGAACCATTACTCAGTTCAGCAACACCAATATCTTTAGTTAATTGAGATAATAGATCTTTCTTTTCGTTAGTAATCTGAGTAGGTTGAATATCCCCCAAAGCGTTATCTTCTTGCTCAAGACCAATACTATGGAAAATTTTTATTAATGCTATCGCTACACGAATAGTCTCATCATTTGGATCAAGTGCTGTTGGCATTTTTCCTGTCAATGCGCTTGCTAAATCAATTACTCGAAGCCGTGGTACTGGATACCTTAAGTCATTAATCTTAGAAATATCATCTAATTTCACAATACCAAGGTTAATTTTCTTAGCATCTTTACCTTGTATATAAAAAGTTGCTGTGTCGCCTAATTTACAAGCTCCACCAACAACATTTGAATCAAGTTTAGTTGCAAAGTGATTTACCTTATCGCTACTACAATCAAAATTTAAACCAGAAATAGGATAATCCATGGCAAAGGGTAGACAGTCACTACTTGTAGGCGTACAACTCGTACTAGTTGTGACGCCATTAACCACTTTATTTGGATCTTCATTAATTTTTGTACTCTCGCCTCCACAGCCTTGTAATAATGCTACTAATGTCGTTAAAGCAAAGGGTAAGAAAATTTTGTTATTTGTCATGGGTTCATCCTATTAATGCTTACTGTAAAGCAGCAATCTTAATCTGTCCTTGATTTGAAAGTTCCTGCTCTGGAACATCCACGGCTGATGCTAATGGAGTCATCATCATATAATAACTTTTAGGCGGTATCTTAATTACACCTTGAAGGGCTGCATGTTGTAATAATGTTGCTGGAATCTTCTGATTCTTAAATCCACTCACGCCTTCTAATATACAACCAGACTTATCTAAAAAAATCACTAAAGGCCAATAATATGTCGGTTTATCAGTATTAGATGCATAAGAATCAAATTGCATATATTGAATATTTTGATCAAGCTTGACCAATTCATATTCAAATTTTTCTTTTATAGGTTTCCGAGGCCATAAGCCAATTTCTTTTTCGGGAACTAAACTCTTGATTGTTTTATTTTTGCTATAACTTTCTAAGAAACAACGATCATTCTCAAATGCCAGAGATAAATCTTGTGCAGATAAACGAACATAATTATTAGATAAAGTAATTGAATTTAGACTCTGGTTTGATTTGTTTAATATTTTATCCAAAATTGATCGACTTACGCCTTTTTTACGCTCTATCGTCTCTAAACGTCCTGTACCATCAGGCATAGTATAAAAGCGCTTTTTACCCTCTAAATTAAATTCCTGATCTTCTAAATATTCATTATTCACATATTCAATACCATCTACTTGTATGAATGCAGATGAAGCAGATGATTCTGCCTCAATATTGGTTAGACTTTTACTAGCAACATTTAATTTTGGTGTTATCTTTTTATTCGTATTTGCATCAATTATTTCTTTTGAAGTATTTTGAGATTTTGGTTGATGGACTACTTCTGCGTCAGAAGCTAATTTTGATTCTGAAGATGATTGCATTTTAACTGCATTCTTAACAGCATCTTGCTTAGACATTGATATTGTTGGTAAATTTAATTTAACATTATTTCTAACAGGTAGATTTTTTTCTGATGCTGCTGGAGAATCAACATCATTAGAACGTATAACCTTATCTGTTCTATTCTCATTTTCTGTTGGTTTTTTAGGAATAATCATTGGTCTTCCATCAGGGCCAATAATTGTATAAAAACCATCTGCATATACAACCGAAGTACTTGCAATAACAGTAAAAATTACAGATATTGCAAGCTTAGATTGTTTTATTATCATAGTCGTTAACATTACCATTTTGTTCTATAGCTGATACCAAGCAAAGTTACCTTAGTATTGGTTTTAATATCTAGGCCTGCATACGGGTTTAATAAAATATTATCAACCCCTGTTTTATTTGCAAGGCTACTAGTATCTGCAGGAATATCATCACGACTCCGTAAGAAGCCAATTGAAAGATCCAAATCTGTATCTTGATCAAATCGATAACCAGCACCTAAACCAAATAATTGAGCATTATTAATAGGTACCATCGTATTTCGTTTATCGTCAGGAATCGAACTCGTGCGAGGCTCATAACCCATGCGTAACTTCAATCGATCAGTTGCAGAATATTCAAAACCAATTCCCCAGCGCCAAGATGATTGGAACTTTAAAGGTAAGGCTAAAGAACGATCCGTCACTTCAGCAGACAAAAGTTTAGCAACCTTTAATAATGATATTTGTCGATCAAATTCAAACTTAAACTTATCCCATGCAGCGAAGTCGGTCCAACCAAGATCAAAGTTCATTTGCAAGTCGGGAAATATTTTATATTTTATACCCGCTTTAAAATGTTGTGGATATTTAAAATCCATAGCTACTAAACCAGATTCCACATTAGGAATATACCCAGGGAAGCCAAGAATTGCCGCAAGAATTTGACCAGTCGCTGACGAATTTAAACCAGCTATGAGTTGTTGCGGAGCTGTCGCATTATTAATTAAATATTTACCTCGCAATCGCATTTTAGCTTCACTTTGATAAACCATACCAAAACTAAAATCATCGGTTGGCTCCCATAATACGCCCAAATTATAACTTGGACTTAATGATTGCTCTAAAGATACATCCATTGCCCCCACTTTACTAAACGGGTTCATACCTTCTTTGGCGTTACAAATACCAAATAATAGTAAATCGGTGATAATATCCCCATTATCCTTAAATGGAGTACATACCACTTCATCTACCATTCGCAATACACCAATCATTTCATTTGGAAAGCGTAGATCCGTTTTAAGTGCGATCGCTTGGTAAGACATACCAAATGATGCACCAACTGATAAATGATCATTCACTTGATAGCCAAAAGAGGGCGATAAATAGGTAATACGCTCTAATGCAACTTGTTGGCCCATATAATTACTTGGATTACCATCTTCTGCGCCAAAACCTGCAACTAATGGTGCGTACATAGCTGTCGCATAGGTTACTTTGGAACCAGGTGGCTTATAAGCAATCGCTGCAGTTGGTGCAGCTAATGGAGCATTAGGTCCTAAATCTACGATTTTTTTAAGAATCGGTACATAAATACTTGCGTATTCAACATCCCCGTGAACTGTTCCTTTAAAATCTGTACAAATTCCAGTTCTAACTTCTGGTCCGTCATTACAAACCAATGGATCATCGGAATAACCAAAAACATTATAACCAGCAGGAGCTGAATACTCACGTTGAATAGCAAAGTTAGCTAAAATACCTTGCACATCAGTTTGTAAACCATCAATTTTCGCCAGTGCTGCTGGATTAAAATGTACCGCACTAATGCCTGGTGGATCAGCAGTAACTGCATTTCCTAATGATAATGAACGTAAATCTACAGATAAGTCCTGTCCTAATTGTGCGTTAGCAATATTAGATAAGCTAGCTAAAAAAATTGCTGCCGTTAAAGGACATAATTTTAGGTATTTCACCATTACATCTCCTTAACGAACTTTTTTGCCGAAACCTATAATATCGAGTGGGAATGACAAGCCCAAGGACACATCTGGCGCATCTTCCGTTAACCCAATAGCAACCGTGCCATTTACAATTGTTTCAGGTGATACCCTTACACCCAATGCAAATGACAACATGGCACTACTTTGATCGGCCGATTGATAACTTTCATCATTCTTGAAGTAGAATTTTGCACCAGTGTTAAAACTTTGCTGATAAGACATTGTGAGTGATACGTCATAGTTAAATGAGTAAGCGAAGCCAAATGAAAACCCACCACTTAAACCTGGATCGAAACTATCCAACACTCTGCTTCCGCGTAATTGGTTAAGTCCAGATTCTTTCAGACCATAGCTCGCCGATACTGAGCTAAAAAGCACAACAGGATCGATGTATTTACGAGTACTTGCACCAAAACCAACAGAATAATAACCTTTACCAGTTGACAGCTCATCAATACCAATTTCATAAGGGCTATCACCAGTTTTCGTTGATAAACTACCAAAAAGTACTAATGGGAGACGACCTTGCTTTAATGGAAATGGCTCCCAACGAGCACCAAAAGAAACATCACCCAAACCCGCAGCAGTTTTTTGTTGCAATAAATCTTTTTTTGCTATAAGAGGAATAGATGCTGATAAGGTCAAGTTATCAAGTAAACCATATTGGGTAGTAAATGTATTTGTAAGTGTATGGTTTGCATCTTCTTCAACACGTAAGCGTTGTAAAGCACTTGTACTATCGCCCGTAGCAAGATCTAGTCTACTATCTCGATAGTATGTGTAATCAATGTCATAATAAGAAGAAATAACACCTTTTTTTATCAATGAATATTGACGTTCGTTAGATGTAAATACTTCTTGTAAATTTGTTTCTTTAGTCGCATCACCTTCTTGCTTTTGTAATGCATTTGCTGCTTGTGTTGCTTGACTATCACCAGCTTTTACATTGGACTCATCTTTCACTGCATCTGTAGCTTGATCTACTTGCGCTGTTTGTTCGGTCTGAACTTCCGTTGATTTCTGTTCTTCAGCATAAAGTGTTGTTGTTACTGCACTCATACTTAATGCCAACACACTGATATTCATCCATGGACTTTTCATTTTGCGTTACATCCTATTAATACATTAATTTTAATGATTTATAAATTACTTCCGCTTGTAATATAAGCGCATAAAAGTCGTAATTGGTTGATTGTAAGTAGCAGAGGTCGGATCTGCATCTAATACTTTACGCATCGTTGATGCCTTATCAGCCATACGTTCAAATTTTTGTGTCGGAAACTGAATTTCCGCAAGCGCGTATTTATTAACAGTTGCATCTTCTACATGGCGCATATCCGAGTCTTGCAGCGCTAATAGGTTTTTACGGTACTGCTCAGGAATATCAACGATAAAAAGCGTATTATTATCCCAAATTTGTTTAAAGCGAATTTCATCAAAACTAATATTGCCTAATGATGGATCTGCAACATACACTCGCCCATTCTTATATGCTTTATACACAACAAAATGTTTAAAGCCAGCATAGGTAATAGGAACAATTGCTGGCTGCTTCAATGAAGTTAAGTCAGAGAACTCTCCACGATAACCACCACTATTTATCCCCAATGCAGAGACAAAACGTTTCATGTCCAGTAATGAAAAACTACGGCGTTCAATAATTCGCTGATATTCCCCATATTGCAATAAACCACTCATGGTTTGCTGTTCGGTCAGACGCAAACCACCATAACCGTTTAGAAGTGTCGTTAATGCGGCTGATCCACAACTGTAGTCATAGGCCTGACGAACAATCCCCCGAAACTGGTCTTCTATAGCGGGTTTAATTGTGACCGCTTCACGATGGTTGCGAGTAAATGAAGGGTTACGAGAATCTAACGTTTCTGTGTAATACACAGTCCCCTCTGGCTTTTTTTCTATTTCGAAGGCTTGCGTTGTAAAGTAATACATCAATGCTGAGCCTAAAGCGATCTCTAACATAAGTCTCTTTTTCTAACCATGGCACAACTTGCCTTATTCGTTTTATTGTTAGTGTTCGTAAACACCCCATCCTTGTTTGTTGAAGATACCTTTTTTTATAAAAAAAAACAGCTTTTTTTTAGTTTTTTTTGACGAAATGTTGTCTTTTTTTATACTTTAGACTCATTTTTATAGTTTAATATGATAAACATTACAATATAGAAACAATATTCTTTATTTAATTCTTTTTTACTTCCTATTGCATAACATTTTCATCTGAATTTTATATTAATTAAATCCCCCCTATCAATAAAAAAGCATTAGTGTAAAAACAAAAAAAGCGCATAATGCGCTTTTTTTGCTTGGCAACTAAATTAGTGACCAGAGATTGTGATCATAGCACCAGCGCGTTCGTTCGCATTGGTAGCGCTGAAACCAGCACCATTGTTATAATAAGTTGTCATGCCTTGGATTTCAACATCACCAATTGAACCAGCATCTTTACTACCTAACTTAACAGTTGAGATGTACATATCTTGGCTATCACCAGCTTTCAAAGCTTGACCGTAAGTTGTACCAGAACCTGTTGTAATGCGTAAGAAGCCGTTATTTACCGCGCTCTTACCAAATACATTTACTTTTGCGTTCATAGTTAAGCCACCAGTCGTACCAGAATTAGCATCTTTAATTTTGATACTACCTAGATTGATTTCACCAGCAGCTGTTGTATTAACTGGAGTACCACTTACGATTGCAACAGTTTTCCCTTTGGTTGAATTATCTAAAATACCAAGGTTTGAAATTTCAAGACCACCTGACATTGTAGTATTCAATACAATCATTGCACCTTGTGGAGCAGCACCTAGCTGAATATTTGCATCCATTTTACCAGTTTTTAAAGTTAAACCTGATAAGATTGCATTATAGTTACCAGAATTATTGCCGCGTCGAACATCACCCACAACTGAAGCATTTGAAGCAGACACACCAATTTCACCGATATAGATATCTAAACCAGATACTTTAGCAGCTACGTTAAGGAATGCAGAGTTACCACCATTATCAGTACCATTACCTGCATCTGTATCGATTACAAGTTCAGCTAAAAGACCTGAAGTTAATTTACGAGTTGTGTCATAAGCGTTACCAGCAGCATTTACAGGCGCTTCAATTACGATACCTTTATTTTCAGTTTTACTACCGCTCTTACCATCAGATTTAATAACGATTGCACCCGCATTTCCTGTACCACCCAAGCTACCTGCAACTACTGTAGTAGGGTTAATATCAGTAAGAGTAAGAGTCGTGCCGTTAGCTAAGTTATAAGCGTCTACCGCTGCTTGGTCAGCAAAAACAGTACCAGCGCTACCGCCATTTAATAATGAATCCAAACCATTATTATCGTGGATTAAAACTTTATCAATTTCAATTTTAGAGATACCGATACCAATATTGATACCGTCTTGACCTGTTGCAGCGCTTAGTGCAGCATCATCCATTGACTGCATAGCCATTGCATTCGCGCTAATCGCCATTGAAGAAACTAAAGCTAGTTTAGTAAACATTTTCATTGAGCACTCTCCCAAGAGCATTTATTTTTTGACTTTCACTACTCTAAACTGTCCACGGTCGTTTTTTTCTTAATGACAACTTGAACTTCCAATCCTTGAGTAGTTCGTTTAGCAAGTACTAAATTACAGGTTTGTTATTTTATGTTCAACTACTGTTAATCGATTTTTATAAACAACCCGACAAACGGCATAATACTTTTTTCGTGCACCACTTTAATTTATATGCTCTAACATATGGAAAGCACTATAGTTTTTTAATCAGCATTTTTAGAAAATCATAGTCAAATATCCTATTTAAACCTTTTATCATCCGCCCAAATCACTGCAAAATGTAAACAATTGCGCTTTCTTAAACCAATTCATGAAAATTGCAACTTGTTTTACAATTTCAGTAGACAGAATCACAATACATTTCAGAAATATTTTTCAACTTTTATCTATAGGATAAATATCAGTAGAGTTTAGATGATTGTAGTACAATTATATTTTCCAAATGTATATGAATGTATTTTTGTTATATGTCTCATTTTCAGCAAAAACTTGACACGCAACTCACCTCTGCATTTGACCTTCTTATACAACTGAATGAACTCACTGGTTTAGTTTATTTATATGACAATCACACTCCGACAATTGGTTTTTTGCCTCAAGAATTTTTAGTATTAGAACAGTCAGAACTCAAAAAATTTTGTAAAACTCAATTTAATAAATATAAGAATGTACAAGCAACCTTACCTATTAGCGATTTTTTAAATTTTCAACCCCATTCACAAAGTTCAATGAAAACTACTTTTGGTGGTGGATATATTGGCTTTTTTAGCTATGACTATAGCGCAAATCAATTTATAAACATGGTCTCACGAAATCAACCCAGTTTTTTCTTAGGTCTATATTCGACTTTTTTAAAGTTTCAGGATGATGCTTGGTATTTTTATAGTGATGAAAATGAAGCGGAAAGTATCTATCAAAATGTCATAAATCTAATCAATCAATCAATCAATATTCAAAAAACACCTTTCTCATTATTAGAAAAATGCTATCCGCGCTGGTCTAAGCAACAATACCTACATGCATTTAATCAAGTGCAGGAATATATCAAAGCTGGTGACTGCTACCAGATTAATTTAACTCAAGAGTTTATTGCAAAAACAGAAGGCTCATTATTAGATCGAGCACAGGATTTATGGGCGCTCACCCATGCACCTTATGCTGCCTATCTCAAGATACATGATTTTGAGCTACTCAGCTGTTCTCCAGAATTGTTTGTCGAGTTTCAAACAAATCGAAAAATTAAAACACGACCAATTAAAGGTACAATGCCTCGTTTTGATGATGCCGAGCAAGACCAACAATCTAAAGATCAGCTCAGCCGCTCTGAAAAAGATCAGTCTGAAAATGTGATGATTGTTGATTTACTTCGTAATGATTTAAGTGTTTATGCAGAAACAGGATCTGTAGAAACTACAAAACTTTTCGAAATTGAAAGCTTCAACCAAGTCCATCATATGGTCAGTGAAATCACTGCAACCTTAAAAAAAGAAGTAAACCCCATGCAGATGTTATTGTCCGCCCTTCCGGGTGGTTCAATTACAGGGGCACCGAAAATTCGCGCTATGCAAATTATTAATGAATTAGAGGGTGCTCCACGTGGCGCATATTGTGGAAGTTTGGGTTATTTTAATTTTGATGGAACAGGTTGCTGGAATATCTTAATCCGCAGTATTCAAAAATATCAGGATCAATTATCGATGTGGGCAGGTGGCGGCATTACGGTTGCTTCTGATGCCGAAGCCGAGTACCAAGAATGCTTTGATAAAATTTCTGCCATGCTTGATTTGCTCAATACATGGCAAAAATCTGAGAACTAAATTTTTGTACAAATTATAAAATTTGCGTTTTAAGTGTATCGACTAGACGTTGATTTTGTTCATCGGTACCAATTGTGATACGTAAAAATTGATTAATTCTTGGTTTATTGAAATAACGCACAATAATACCATGCTCACGTAATTGTTGAGCCAGTTGAGCAGCATCGTATTGAGGATGCGTGACAAAGATAAAATTGGCTTTCGATGGCAATACATCAAAATCTAAAGCCACGAGATCACCAACTAATTTTTCTCGACTCTCAATCACTTTGGCACATTGCGCTTCAAAATAAGCTTGATCTTCAAATGAGGCTACCGCTGCGGCAATCGCAAAACGATCGATTGGGTATGAATTAAAGCTATTCTTTACAGCTTCAAGTGCTGCAATCAAATGCGCTTGTGCAATCGCAAAGCCGACACGTAATCCCGCCAATGAACGAGACTTAGATGTCGTTTGGCAAACGACTAAATTTTCGTAACGATTGACCAATTGTACCGCTGACTCTGCACCAAAATCGACATAGGCTTCATCAATCACCACGACTCGATCAGGATTTGTTTTAAGTACTTGCTCAATCTGCGCTAATCCTAATGCAATGCTGGTTGGCGCATTTGGATTAGTAATGATAATACCGCCATTTTCCTGTTCATAATCCGACACATCAATTTCGAATTTTTCATTCAATGGAATCTGCTTGGTCTGAGTTCCAAAAAACTGGCTATAAACAGGATAAAAACTATAGGTAATATCTGGGTAGAGAATTGGCTCTTTCTGAATAAAAAAAGCCTTAAAAATATGCGCTAAAACTTCATCCGAACCATTACCGACAAAGACTTGAGCAACATCAACATGCTGCTGTTTAGCAATTGCCTGCTTTAAAGCGGTCGCATCTGGATCTGGATACAAGCGCAAAGCATCGGCTTGGTGAGTTAAAACTGCTTGAACAGCTTCCACAACTTTAGGTGATGGTGGATATGGGTTTTCATTGGTATTAAGTTTTAGTAAGTTCTGAATCTTAGGCTGCTCACCTGGTACATATGGCTCAAGTTCACGAACTTCTGGACTCCAAAAACGCATTTGTTCAGTTGTAAACGTCATTGTTCTACTCCCATATATCTCAAAAAAGGGGCTTCTATCAGCCCCTATCTATTCTTCGAATTGGTTATTGATAACGATAGCGTGCCGAGCGTGCATGGGCATCAAGATTTTCTTCAACTGCCAACACATCTGCTGTTTTAGCCAAAGTTTTAACGCCCTCTTGCGAGCACATAATTAAACTTGAACGCTTTTGGAAATCATAAACGCCGAGCGGTGAAGAAAAACGCGCTGTACCCGAAGTCGGTAAAACATGATTTGGACCTGCACAATAATCACCGATCGCTTCAGGCGTATAACGCCCCATAAAGATCGCACCTGCATGACGAATCTCTTGGCTCATTAATTCAGCATCATCAAGACATAATTCTAAATGCTCTGGAGCAACCTGATTAATCAGTTTAATCGCTTCCGCACGATCCTTTACTAGTACCAACGCACCACGATTTTGAATCGAAGTTCGAGCAATTTCTGCTTTTGGCAATTCACTTAAATGCTTTTCAATGGCTGTTTCGACAGCATTTAAAAGTGCTTCATCTGGCGTAATAAAAATGGCTTGTGCAACCGTATCATGCTCAGCTTGAGACAATACATCCATAGCCAACCATTCAGCATTATTTTCCCCTTCGGCATACACCAAAATTTCCGAAGGCCCCGCGATCATATCAATACCCACCTGACCAAAGACTGCACGTTTGGCTGCTGCTACAAAACGGTTCCCCGGTCCTGTAATTTTATCGACAGCTGGAATGGTTTGCGTTCCATAAGCTAACGCTGCAACGGCTTGAGCACCGCCAATAGTAAATACACGACTTACCCCTGCTAAATATGCAGCTGCTAAAACCAATGGATTCAATTCACCATTCGGCGCTGGAACCACCATGATAATTTCAGGAACCCCTGCTACATGTGCTGGTAAAGCATTCATAAGTACAGATGATGGATAAGATGCTAATCCACCAGGAACATAAATCCCGACGCGATCAAGTGGCGTGACTTTCTGACCTAAGGTATTACCCAGATCATCAACATAAGTCCAACCTTCCTGCTTTTGTGCCTGATGGAAAGAACGAATACGTTTTGCAGCCAATTCTAAGGCTTCACGAATTTCTGTGCTTAAGCCTTCAAATGCAGTTTTAAGTTGAGCTTGGGTCAGTTCCAAATCCGAGAATTGATGCGCTGGATGTCGATCGAACTGTTGTGTTAATTTAAGTACATGATCATCACCATACTGACGAACATCAGCAATGATTTGGTCTACAGTTTGTACTAATTGAGGATCATTCACAGTTTCAAATGCTAAAAGTTCAGCAAATGCCTGTTTAAAATTTTGATCCTGAGTCGATAAACGTCGCATCAATTTACCCACAAGGCGAATAAGAGAAGGCTAAGTTTACTCTTTTTCAACACGCTTGTGGGCAAGATAACATCAGCATTTCCACCTGCTTTAATAGAAAAAATCATTTTTAGGTTTAAATATTTTAAATTTTATGTATTTAAGTCTGGATTATCCCAATCTCCATCATGCTGTATTAGCCAATTCAAAACACCATGACGTTCCACAACAACTGAAGCATTTAAATTTTCAGGCGCATCTTGTTGTTTTAAAAGAGCATCTACGCATGCCCAATCATAACGATAGGTCAAATCTGTCTGATCTAAAATTTCATCCAGATTTCTTAACTCAACTTGCTGCATAAATTCATCAAATGAGCGACAAGCAGAAACTACCTGAACTGCAAAATCACAATCTGCTATTTCATTTGGAGCATTGAGCTCTTTTACAATTCCGAGTGCCCAAAGTAAAACCTAGTAAGCCTTATATTTCCAAATCATATTCACGACATCTTGTTGAGAAACCTCTTAATTTAAAATATTTTGTTCTTTAAGGGGTAGCTCATCAAATACTTCAAATTTATTTAGCAAATCAACGATAAAGTCTTTAGCTTCTTGATCAAATTGCTGATTGTTTAAATCACATGCCACTTGGATAATGATCAAACACGCAATTGCTCGTTTGGCGATACTTTCAACTGAGCGGGCTATAACTTCATCAGCCGATTCAATATGCGGCAATCACTCGATGTAAGGAATAGATTGTATTTGTAATTTTTAAATAGACTCTTGTTTACGTTGCAAGGGCGTTTCCATGCTTATCTCTAATCACAAAACGATAAACTTGATGTGTGCTGAATTAGCAGGAGACTTTCACTTGGGAGATTCTAGGCAGCTAACCGATAAAAGTCTTCTGCCATTTGATTTG